>JAHWKC010000100.1 GCA_019348095.1 Pseudomonadota bacterium
TGCTGGTGATCGCGCTGGGCTTTGTGATCATGGTGGCCGCCGCGGGGCTGTCTGCCAACAGCAAGATCACCCGGGTCGACATCGATGGACTGCGCCCCGCGGCCGGCCAGCGCAACATCCTGCTCGTGGGGTCGGACAATCGCGACGAGCTGACGCGTCGGCAGCGCCGGCGCCTGAACACCTACGGCGACTCCGAGGGCAACCGCACTGACACCATCCTGCTGCTGTCGATCAAGGGCTCCAACGCGGCGATGCTGTCGCGCAGCCCCTGATTCTCCGCCTCCAGCGTTTCGGCCGCGACGCGCAGGCTGTCGCTCTCGAGCGTTTTGTGCTCTACCTCAGCGACGCGGTCATCCCGCTCGTAGGCCGCCGCGACAGCCACGGCCACGAACAGCGCAGCGAGCACGAAGCCGAGCTCGGCCTCGGTGAAGCCCGTCCCAACGCGTCCGGCGTAGCGGAGCTCCCCCTCGTCCAAGAAGCCCGCCAGCAGCGCGCCGAGCGCGGCGAAGGATGCGATGCGTCGACGGAATAGCATGCTGTGCGCTCTCCTCCTCGGTCGGTGCGGCCTGGTGTAGCGGCGCAGCTTAGGGCAGCCTAACGGCTCCGCCATATGACGACCCACCGACTCCTCTGCGCCGCGCTCGCCTGCCTGGCGCTCGCGACGATCTCGCTGACGCTCGCCGACGAGCCGGTCTACGACGCCTGGGCGTGGCTGGTCTGGGGCCGCGAGCTCACGCAGCTCGAGCTCGACAGCACGAGCGGGCCGGCCTGGAAGCCGCTGCCGGCCAGTTGCTGCTCCAGCCGCCGGTGTTCGGCCAGCAGCGCCGAACGCACCGACTGCACGGCCAGGTCGCGCGATTGCTGCAGGTCGCTCCGGCGCACGTCGTCGCGGTGCTGCTGCCAACCGCTCCACGCAAACCAGGCGGCCAGCAGCAGTGCGGCGGCGATCACCACCGGCCGCAGAGGCTTGAGTTGCTCGGCCGAGAACTGTGGCCGCTGGATGTCGAGATTCATGCTTCGCCCCTGGATGGCTGCCCGCGATCAGCCGGCATGGTCACACGCCCGCCGCTCAGCGAACGCCGGTATGGCCGAAGCCACCGGCTCCGCGCGCGCTGGTTTCGAACTCATCGACCACATGCAACGTCGCCCGCACGATCGGCAGGACGACGAGCTGGGCGATGCGATCTCCCGGCTGCATCGTAAAAGCCTGCCCGCTGCGATTCCACACGCTGATCATCAGCGGCCCCTGGTAGTCGGCATCGATCAGGCCGGTACCGTTGCCCAGCACGATGCCGTGTTTGTGGCCCAGTCCCGAGCGCGGCAGGATCACCGCGCACAGTCCCGGATCGCCCAGGTGCATCGCCAGGCCCGAGGGTACCAGCGCGGTATCGCCCGGCTGCAGGGTCAGCTCGGCGTCGAGCGCCGCCCGCAGGTCGAGCCCGGCGCTGGCCTGCGTCGCGTAGGCCGGCAGCGGCCACTGGTCGCCGAAGCGCGCATCGAGGATTTTCAGTTCGAGGGTGTGGTGCATCGGGCGTTCCTTGTGCGCGATTTTTTTTGACGCGGATTTACGCGGATGGACACGGATAGAGCTTTTTGGATTTTCTTTTCGGGACCCCGGCAATCCGTCATCGGCGCAACTCATGTTTTATTCGGCGAAGCCAGAGCCAGCTTCGACCAGACGACGTCCCGCCTCTGGATTCCCGCCTGCGCGGGAAAACAGCGCAACAGCAGCATTGGCGCTTCTCGTTGATTGAACCCGCCTTCGCTCTTATCCGTGCCTATCCGCGTTGATCCGCGTCGCGGATTTGATCCTGGGCCGCGATCAATCGCGCAGCGATCACGTCGAGCAGCGCCTCGGCCAGCTGCGTCTTCGGCGACGGCCCGAGTGCGCACTCGCCATCGCGCCAGTAGATCGACAGGGCGTTGTCGTCGGCCTCGAAGCCGCTGCCCGCCACGCCGACCCGGTTGGCCGCGATCAGGTCGAGCCGCTTGTTGACCAGCTTGCCGCGCGCATAGCCCTCGACGTTGTCGGTCTCGGCGGCAAAACCCACCACCAGCCGCGGGCGCTGCGCATGCATCGCGACCTCCGCCAGGATGTCGGGCGTGCGCACCAGCTCCAGGGTGAACGTGTTCTGGCCCGGCTGCTTCTTGATCTTGCCGCAGGCGACCTGGCGCGGGGTGTAGTCGGCCACCGCCGCTGCACCGATATAGACGTCCAGCGGCCGTGCCGCGGTCACCTCGGCGAGCACCGCTGCATGCATCTGCGCCGCCGAGCGCACATCGATCCGGGTGACGCCCGACGGGCCCGGCAATGCCACCGGACCGGCCACCAGCACCACCTCGGCGCCGCGGCGCGCGGCCACATCGGCGATCGCAAACCCCATCTTGCCGCTGCTGCGGTTGCCGATGAACCGCACCGGATCGATGTCCTCGAAGGTCGGGCCGGCGCTGACCAGCACACGCCGGCCGGGCCAGACCGAATGGAGCCCGGCCGGTGGTGCATCCACGCTCACGCGGCCGGCTCCGCCAGCGCGGCGATCAGCGCGTCCGGCTCCAGCAGGCGCCCTTCGCCGACTTCCCCGCAGGCCTGGCCGCCCGACGCCGGGCCGAGTACCGCGATGCCGCGCACACGCAGGGTCTCGATGTTGGCCCGGGTCGCCGGATTGGCCCACATCAGCCGGTTCATCGCCGGTGCGACCGCGACCGGTGCGTCGGTCGCCAGGCACAAGGTGCTGACCAGGTCGTCGGCCAGGCCGTGGGCGAGCTTGGCGAGGGTGTTGGCGCTGGCCGGCGCGACCAGGATGCGTTGTGGCCAGCGCGCCAGCTCGATATGCCCCATCGCCGCCTCGGCAGCCTCGTCCCACAGCGAATCGCGCACCGGGTGTCCCGACAGCGCCTGGAAGGTGGCCGCACCGACGAAGCGACCGGCGTTCTCGGTCATCGCCACCCGCACCTCGGCCCCGGCATCGCGCAGGCGGCGCACCAGCTCGGCCGCCTTGTACGCGGCGATCCCGCCACACACGCACAGCAGCACCCGTGTGCCTGGCAGCGAAAGGCTCGGCTCGGCCATCGGTGAAGAAAATCCCTACCTGCAGATCGGCCGTTAGCTTACCCGATGGCACGGGGGCGGCCGATGCAGCGACCGGCGCGGCGGCACTACGGTGTCGACCCTGTTTGCAGGTTTCCGTTGTCCGATCTCTGACCTTCCTCCGTCCCTGGCTTTTCAACATGCACATCCGCGACTGGCCGGCCGCCGAACGCCCCCGTGAAAAACTGCTGGCGCGCGGCGCCGGCGCACTGTCGGATGCCGAACTGCTGGCGATCTTCCTCGGCTCGGGCCTGCGCGGACGCGACGCGGTCGGCACCGCGCGCGAGCTGCTCGCCGGCCACGGGCCGCTGCGGCGACTGCTGGAATGCACCCCGGCCGAATTGGCCAAGCTGCCCGGCCTCGGCCCGGCCCGGGTCTGCCAGCTGGCCGCCGCATTGGAGCTGGGCCAGCGCCATCTGTCGGCGGACCTGGAGCGCGGCGCCGCGCTGAGCGATCCGCAGGCCGCCGGCCGCTACTTCGCCCAGCGCCTGCGCGGGCTGCCGCACGAGGTGTTCGCCGCGCTCTTCCTGGACACCCGGCATCGCGCGATCGCGTTCGAGGAGTTGTTCCGCGGCACCCTGGACGGCGCGGAAGTGCATCCGCGCGAAGTGGTGCGGCGCGCGTTGGCGCTGAACGCGGCCGCGGTGATCGTCGGCCACAACCATCCCAGCGGAAACCCGGAGCCGAGCGCGGCCGACCGTGCGGTCACCGCACGCCTGAAACAGTCGCTGGCCCTGGTCGATGTGCGCCTGCTCGACCATTTCGTGATCGCCGACGGCCCGCCGGTCTCGCTGGCCGCGCGGGGCTGGATGTAGCTCCACATGCCCCCTGTAGGAGCAGCTTCAGCCGAGATCGGACATCCCGACTGCGGGCCCGGACACCCGATCGCGGCTGAAGCCGCTCCTGCAACAGCAAGCGGGCCGCGTACAATGCGCGGTTCCGCAATATTCCTCAGAACCTTGTGAAAGACACCCTCCGCGCGCTCGTCGTGCAGGCCATCGATGCATTGCGGGCCGCCGGCATCCTCCCGGGCGACCTGGCGATCCCCGACTTCGTGATCGAGCGGCCCAAGGCCCGCGGTCTGGGGGATTTCTCGACCAACGCGGCAATGCTGCTGGCCAAGCCGGCGCGCAGCAATCCGCGCGCGATCGCGCAGGCGCTGGTCAAGGCGCTGCCGGCCAGTGCGGAGATTGCGCGCGTCGAGATCGCCGGGCCCGGGTTCGTCAACTTCCATATCGACGAGGCCGCCTGGCGGCGCCAGATCGGCAATGTCCTCGCGCAGGGCGAGGGCTACGGGCGCAACCAGTCCGGCCAGGGCCACCGCGCCGGGGTCGAATACATCTCGGCCAACCCGACCGGGCCGCTGCACGTCGGCCACGGGCGTGCCGCGGTGATCGGCGACTGCATCGCGCGCGTGCTCCAGGCCAACGGCTGGGACGTGGCGCGCGAGTACTACTACAACGACGCCGGCGCGCAGATCAACAACCTTGCCATCTCGGTGCAGGCGCGCGCGCAGGGCCGCACCCCCGAGGATGCCGACTGGCCCGAGGACGGCTACCGCGGCGACTACATCAGCGAAGTCGCGCGTGCCTACCTGGACGGGGCCAGCGTCGAGGCCGACGGCCACACCATCACCGCCGCCGGCGACACCGATGACCTCGACGCCATCCGCCGCTTCGCCGTGGCCTGGCTGCGCCGCGAGCAGAACGACGACCTCGCCGCCTACGGGGTCGCGTTCGACGTGTATTTCCTGGAGTCCTCGCTGTACACCGACGGCAAGGTCGAGGAGACCGTGCGCGAGCTGGTGGCGCACGGCCACACCTTCGAGGAAGGCGGCGCGCTGTGGCTGCGCAGCACCGATTTCGGCGACGACAAGGACCGCGTGATGCGCAAGTCCGACGGCAGCTACACCTACTTCGTGCCGGATGTCGCCTACCACCTGTCCAAATGGCAGCGCGGCTACGAGCGCGCGATCACCGAACTGGGCGCCGACCACCACGGCAGCCTGGCCCGCGTGCGCGCCGGACTGCAGGCGCTCGATGCCGGCATCCCGCAGGGATGGCCGGAGTACGTGCTGCACCAGATGGTCACGGTGATGCGCGGCGGCCAGGAAGTGAAGCTATCCAAGCGCGCCGGCAGCTACCTGACCCTGCGCGACCTGGTCGATGAGGCCGGGCGCGATGCCACGCGATGGTTCCTGGTCGCGCGCAAGCCCGATTCGCAGCTGACCTTCGACATCGACCTGGCGCGCAGCCAGTCGCTGGACAACCCGGTCTACTACGTGCAGGTCGCGCACGCGCGCATGTGCGGCCTGATGCGGCAGATGGATGAACGCGGCCTGGTCTTCGACCGCGACCACGGCCTGGCCCAGCGGCTCGACCTGGATGACGCCGCAGCGCATGAACTGGTGGTCACCCTGCTGCGCTACCCGGACGTGGTCGCCGCGGCCGGCGAGCACCTGGAGCCGCACCAGGTCGCGGCATTCCTGCTGGAACTGGCGCAGAACTTCCAGACCTATTACAACGACCACCAGTTCCTGGTCGAGGACGCCGCCACCCGCGATGGGCGACTGGTGCTGGCGATGGCGACCCGCCAGGTGCTCGCCAACGGTCTGGAACTACTGGGCGTTAGCGCCCCCGAGGTGATGTGAGCGCTTGCCTCGCCATCTGCAGGACCCGCGTTGCGGACAACCCTTCGGGCTGAAGTTGTTTGCACACATGCCGGCGTCATCGCTCGGTCGCTTATTGACATAAACTCTCTCGCTCTTCCTTGCCCTGCGCGCAAACAACTTCAGCGCGGGCCCTGCAAATCACGAGGCAAGCGCTTTGGCACGACGCGGCAGATCGCAGGCACGACGCAATCCCGGCACTGGCGGCCTGCCGGGTTGGGCCTGGGCGGTGCTCGGTGCGCTGGTGGCGGTGGTGCTGATGATCGTGACGCCGCGGCTGCTGGAGTCCGACGGCGACGGCTTCTTCCGCCCGCAGCCCAATCCCGACGCCAGGCCGGCGCCGGTCGCCGCCGGCGCCGACGACGTGGTGGTACCCGAGGACGGGGGCAACCGTGCCGCGCCCGGCGAGGAGCCCCGGACCGGTCCCGAGTACGACTTCTACACCCTGCTGCCGGGCCGCGAAGTGCCGGTGAGCGATGCCGAACTGGCCGCGACCGAGCGCGCCGAGACGCAGCGGCTGCAGGCGCTGGAGCGGCGGCAGTTGCAGGACGCGGCCGCAGCGGCGGCATTGCCGCGGCCGGTGGCCACCGATGACACCGCAGCAACCTCCCCGCGCAGTAGCGCCGACGCCGCACTTGCGCCAAACGGATCGAGCACCCCGGCCGCCGCCGGCGATGGCACCCGCTACCTGCTGCAGGCCGGCGCGTTCCAGGCCTCCGGGCAGGCCGAGGAACTGAAGGCGCGCATCGCCCTGCTTGGCCTGGGCGCGCGGGTGGAGTCGGCGCAGATCGGCGGCAACACGGTGTACCGCGTTCGCATGGGCCCATATGGCACCGCCAGCGAGCTGGCCGACGCCAAGCGCAAGCTTGAGAACGGCGGTCTGCCGGCGATGGCGATCAAGGTGCAGTAGGGCGCGACTTCTGCAGGATCGCGGCGAGCGCGCGGTCGCGCGTGCCCTTCCAGACCGGACCAGCAAGCCCGGTGCTCGCGGCTGCCTCGAACGGCTGAGCGCAGCGTCGTTCAGCCGCCGCGCTTGAGCGTGATCAGGGCCGAGGTGTCGCTGTCGCCGTGGCCGCGCTCGACCAGCACGGCATAGTCGGCCAGCGCCTGCTCGACGGTGGCGGTACGCGTGCCGGCCTCGCGTGCGATCGCCTGCACGATGCGCAGGTCCTTGAGCATGTGCCCGCACTTGAAGCCCGGCGCGAATTCGTTGCGCAGCATCGTCTCGCCGCGTTTGCCGAGAAACCAGTTGCCGGCGGCGCCGGCCATCAGCGTCGGCAGCAGGCGCTCGGCGTCCAGTCCCAGCTTCTCGGCCAGCGCCAGCCCCTCGCAGACCGCCTCGTTGATGCCGGCCACCAGCACCTGGTTCACCGCCTTGGTCGCCTGGCCGGCCCCGGTCTGGCCCATGTGGCTGATGCGCGCGGCGTAGGCCTGCAGCAGCGGCCTGCCCTGCTCGAGATGATCGGCCTCGCCGCCGACCATCACCGACAGCGTGCCGTTGCGTGCGCCTTCGACCCCGCCCGACACCGGCGCATCGACAAAGCCGATCCCTTCGGCGGCAAGCGTCGCCGCGGCGCGGCGCGCGGTCTGCACCGAGACGGTCGAGTGATCGACCACCAGCGCACCCTTCTTCAGCACCCGCGCGAGCGCGGCGACGTTTTCCAGCACGTCGGCATCCAGCGATACGCACAGCACCACCGCGTCGCAATCGGCGAAGTTGTCGGCCGAGCGCACCGCACGCACGCGCAGCTCGGCCGCCAGCGCATCGGCCTTGCTCCGGGTCCGGTTGTCGACCGCGACCAGCAGCCCGGCGCCGTGGAGGTGGCGCGCCATCGGCGCACCCATGGCGCCGAGGCCGATAAAACCGCAGCGAATCGTCATTACGGATACCTCGATAAGTTTGTGCCTGCCGCAGCGCCGCTTTGCTCCTTCCCCTTCAAGGGGAAGGCCGGGATGGGGATGGGTTTGATCTTGCTGTTGACGCACGCG
>JAHWKC010000101.1 GCA_019348095.1 Pseudomonadota bacterium
CGACTCGCCCGCCGGCCTCGCCGGCTGGATCGTGGAGAAGTTCCGGGCTTGGAGCGACTGCGGCGGCGACGTCGAGTCCGCCATCTCGCGCGAGGACCTGCTGACCAACCTGACCGCCTACTGGGTCACCGGGACAGCGGGGTCCTCAGCGCGGCTGTACTACGAGACGTTGTCGGGCGGGAAGCCGGTGATGCCGACCGACCGCGTGGAGGTGCCGACCGCGGTGGCGCGCTTCCCGCGCGAGATCTACCGGCCGCCGAGGCGGTGGGTCGAGGAGGCGTTCGACCTGCGCCGGTGGACGGTCATGCCGCGCGGCGGCCACTTCGCCGCGCTCGAACAGCCGGAGCTGCTGGTTGACGACGTCCGGGCGTTCTTCCGCGGCCTGCGCTGAGGCGACCTTCGGCGCGTGTCAGACGAGGATCATGGCCTTGATCACCTTCCGGTCCTGCATCGCGGCGTAGGCCGCCGGCACGTCGTCGAGCGGGAAGGCCTGATCCAGGACGGGGGCCGGGTCCAGTCGACCGGCGAGGACGTCCTCGAGCAGCTCGGGGATGTAGGCCCGCGCGGGCGCGATCCCGCCGGCGAGCGTCACGTTGCGCCGGAAGCTGGTGCCGAGGTTCAGTCCCTTGACGCCGGCGGGCACGCCGACGTAACCGACCCCGCCGCCGTCCCGCACGACGCCGAGCGCGGTGTCGAGCGACTGCTGGTTCCCGACGCACTCGAGCGCGTGGTCGACGCCGACGCGGCCTTCTCCGGGGCCGCCGTGCGCTCCACCGGCCTGCCCGAGCGGCAGACCAACGAGTGGGGCGGCACGTTCCAGCCACCGGAGACCGCCGAGGGCGACGCGGTCGACGTCGCAGGTCGCGAAGACGTGCTCGAGCTCGCCCAGCGATACGCACTCCAGGCCGAAGCCTTCATCGGCGAGGGTGCGCAGGATCGCCGGGTGCGGGTTGGCTTTGATCGCGTAGTAGCAGCGATCGATGGCGGTCGTGCCGCTCAGCTCGCGCGCGCGCTCGCGCACGACGGCCGGATCGTAGACATAGCGCGGAGTGCCGGCCCGCGCCTTGGCCAGGAGCCCGGCTTGCGCGCCCACCCACCACGGTGTGCGCCGCTGCGGTCTGCCGTGGGCGATCTCGTGCCAGCTCGGGCCGAACACGCTGGCCTCGCGGACCGGCATGGCGCCGCCGCGGATCAACTCGGCATGCAGTTGCGGCAGCAGGCCGTCGGCGTCGGCCTCGTCGATCACGAACGTCAGGTTGAGGTCGTTGGACGATTGCGAGATCAGGTGCACGCGCTCGCGGCCGAACGTCGCCCAGGTGTCCGACAGCCGGTGCAGCAGCGAGCGCATGCCGCGCCCGACCAGGGTGATCGCCGCGCACGGCGCGATCACCTTGACCCGGCACACTTGCGACAGGTCGGCGGCGAGCGCCTCCAGCACGTTGCCACTGACCAGGTTCTCGCTGGGATCCAGCGAGACGGTGACGTTGGTTTCCGCCGAGCCGATCAGGTCGACCGACAGCCCGTGTGCGCGGAAGCGCTCGAAGATGTCGGCCAGGAAGCCGACCTGCTGCCACATGCCGATGCTCTCCATCGACACCAGCACGATGCCGTTGCGCCGGCTGATCGCCTTGACCCCGGGCACGGTGATTGCGCTCGCGTCGATGCGCGTGCCCGGCAGGTCGGGGCGTTCGGTGTCGAGGATCTTCATCGGCACGCCGGCATCGCGGCATGGCGCGATCGAGCGTGGGTGCAGCACCTTGGCGCCGGTCGTGGCGATTTCCTGCGCCTCGGCGTAGTCCAGGCGGGTGAGCAGGCGCGCCTCGGGCACCTCGCGCGGGTTGGCGCTGAACATGCCGGGCACGTCGGTCCAGATTTCCACGCATTGCGCCTGGAGCAGCGCGCCGAAGTAGCCGGCGGAGGTGTCGGAGCCGCCGCGGCCGAGCACCGCGGTGCCGCCGTCGCCGTGGCGTGCGATGAAACCCTGGGTGATCAGCATGCGCGCGGGCTGGCGCGCGAACCGCTCGGCGAAGTCCGCATCGCCCTCGCGCCGGCAGTTGACCGCCAGCCGCGTCGCCCAGTCGCTCTGGTTGGGCAGTGCGATGGCCTGGAGCCAGTCGCGCGCATCGCACCAGCCAACATCCATGCCCTGCGATGCCAGGTACGCCGCGCCGAGCGTGGAAGACAGCAACTCGCCCTGCCCCAGCACCTCGGCCTGCCAGGCCAGCGTGCGGCCGCTGGCGCGCGGATCGCGTGCCAGTGCCTGCAACGCTGCCAGCCGCTCGCCCAGCACGATGTCGCCATCGAGCCCGAGTTCGGCGCAGAACGCGCGGTGCCTCTCGACCAGTGCGGCAATGCGCGCATCGATGTCATCGCCGTTGCAGATCGCCTGCAGCTCGTTGGTGACCCCGGATAGTGCCGAGACCACCACCAGCACGCGCACGTCCTGCCCGGCCGCGCGTTTGGCGGCTAGCTGCCCGATGGTGTCCCAACGGTCGCGGCGGGACACCGAGGTGCCGCCGAACTTGAGTACGACCCAACGCTGCGCTTGTGCCACCACACTGCCCCGGTTGATAACGTCTGAAAGAATGAGGAAAGCTCGGCCCGGCGGGCGCGATCACGCCCGGGCGAAGCCAGACCCTCCCCCGGCGGCGCCCTGCCGATCGAAGGTCCCGCGGGATTTTGTCGCTAGCCTCCGCCGACAACCCCTAGAATGACGCGCCCGCGCCGCAGGACCGGTGCGAATGCGCAATTCTAGTCGAACGTGCGCGGATCGAGCCGGCCCGGTGCGCTGCCGCAACCGCAACGGCGCCGTCGCACTGGAAGGCGGCGATCGCCCCGCGTGGCCACACGCCGCCTCCGCTCCACCAACCAACCTCACCGGACCGCCTCGGCATGACAGCTCGCCGCTACCTGCAACTGGATGTATTCGCCGACCGCCCCGGCGCCGGCAACCCGCTCGCCGTGATCCCCCAGGCCCAGGGCCTGGATGACGCCCAGATGCAGGCGATCGCGCGCTGGACACGGCTGCCGGAAACCACCTTCGTGTTCCCACCGACACAGCCGGGCGCCAGTTACCGGGTGCGGATGTTCAGCCCGCGCCGGGAGGTGCCGTTTGCCGGGCACCCCAGCGTCGGTACCGCGCATGCGGTGCTCGAGTGCGGGCTGGCCACGCTGCGCGACGGCCGCTTGCTGCAGGAGGGGCTGGCCGGAGTCCTGCCACTGCTGGTCGAGGGCGAAGGCGCCACCCGCACGATCGCGGTGCGCACGCCGCGGACGCGGGTGGTCGAGGTCGCCAGTGCCGATGATCCGCGCCTGGCCGCAGCGCTCGCGGGGTCTCCGCTGGGCGCATTGCCGCCGGCGCTGGTCGACGGTGGGCGCTGCTGGTGGCTGGCCGAGCTCGCCGATGAGAGCGCCTTGCGCGAGGCTGCCCCGGACTGGGCGGCGATCGGCCAGTTGGCCGAGCAGACCGGGAGCATGGGCCTGTGTGCGTTCGCGCGTGCCGGCGCCGGCCGTGACTACGACCTGGTCGTACGCGCCTTCGTCGGTGCGCCGGCGCAGTTCGAGGATGCCGCCTCCGGCGCCGCCAACGCCACGCTGGCGGCGTGGCTGAAGCACAACGACGCACTGCCGGGCCACGACGGACGCTATGTCGCCAGCCAGGGCCGTGAGGTCGGGTTCGATGCGCGGCTGCAGCTGCGGGTGGATGCGGAGGGCGAGGTCTGGTCGGGCGGCCGGGTGTGCAGCGTGATCCGCGGCGAGATCGACTGGTAGGGCCGCGCTTGCTCGGCGGCTTGGGATGACGGGCTTGGGGTGACGGGCTTGGAACGATGCCTTGGTCTCGCGAGGGCGCTGGTTCTTGCTGCCGAGCAAGCTCGGCACTACAAACCCCGCACACCGCAGGCACGCTGGGGCGCTACTCCGGCCGCACGTCGACCCGCACGCGGATGCGGTCGCCCGGGTGGTAGTCGGTGCGGGTGACGTAGCTGCGGCCGGCGTATTCGTAGGTCACGTCGTAGGCGCTGACCGCGCGGACGCCGGCGGCGTGGTAGCCGTCGGCCGGGACCGGGTCGCAGACGCGCACGGTGCCGGTGTGGCGGCGGGTGCGCTGGTTGTGCTCGTAGATCTCGCGGCCGGCGACGCCGCCGACCATGGTGCCGATCGCCGAGGTCGCATAGCGTGCACTGCCGCCGCCGACCTGGCTGCCGATCACCGCACCCAGCACGCCGCCGATCACGGTCGCGACGGTGCGGCCACCTTCGCTGCCGCCGCTGCGCGGGTAGCGGTCGTAGGGGTCGTAGGAGCCGCCATAGCCGTTGTCGTAGTAGTCGTCACCACGGCCGTCGCCGGCGTAGCCGCCGGAATAGTCGGGCCCGCCGTAGGAGTCGTGCGGGTCCAGGTAGGTATCGCGCCGGTAGCAGCGCGAGCCGCTGACGGGCTGGCTGCGGTAGCGGTCGAACACCGGGTCGACCCGCAGCACGCGTGCGTAGTCGTAATGGGCCTCGTAGGTCTGGCCATAGCGCCCCGGCCCGCCGTAGCCCTCCTGCCCGCCATAGCCCTCCTGCAGATAGAGCGACTGCGCCGAGGCGGTACCGGCGGTGGCGATCAGCGCGATCGCCAGGATCGTGGCGGATGGTCGGTTCATGGCGGGTCTCCCTGCGCCGAGGCGGCACAAGACTGATCGTCGGTGGGCCAGCGCGAACCCGACCTGAACCTGATGAAGGAGCCGTGATCAGGTTTAGCGCACCGACAGCGACGCGGCCGGGTCAAGTGGTGTGACCCTGCCCCCGTCAGGCAAGCCTGGCCTGCAAGCTGATCGGCACCGCGCTCAGCGCCTTCGACACCGGGCAATTACGCTTGGCGTCCTCGGCAATGGCCTGGAACTCCGCGTCGTCGATTCCCGGCACCTGGGCCTCGACCTCCAGCCGGATCTGCGACAGCGCCGGCCCGTCCTCCATCGACAGGTCGACCTCGGCACGACTGTCGAGCCGCTCCGGCGGGTGGCCGGCCTCGGTCAGCTTGGCCGACAGCGCCATGGCGAAGCAGCCGGCGTGCGCGGCGGCGATGAGTTCCTCGGGGTTGGTGCCTTTCTCGTCGCCGAAGCGGCTGCTGAAGGCGTAGGGGGTGTTGTCCAGTACTCCGCTTTGCGGTGTGCCGAGACGGCCCTTGCCGCTCTTGAGGTCGCCCTCCCAGTGCGCGGTGGCGTGACGGGAAATGCCCATGGTGTGGCTCCAGGTTTGAAAGGGGGCCAGCGTAGCGGCGGTCCCGTTAGCAGCGCGTGGCGCTTGGCGCTGGGTTCCTCCCCTTGCGCAAGTGAGGAGACAAAAGCAGTCCGGCATCTTGACCGGCCCCACCCGCTGCGGGACTCTTGCAGTTCCGGCGCGCGCGCCGGCCCCCGCCATGACCGCCCGCCGAGCGCCTCCGCTCGGTCGCGCAGCGCGGACAGCCATGACGGCCTTCCCACCCTTCCGCAGGGAGAAGTCCGCTCATGCCCTACGACACCACGTCCATCCGCAATGTGGCCCTGGCAGGCCACCCCGCCGCCGGCAAAACCACGCTCTTCGAAGCCCTGCTGCACGCCGGCGGCACCGTCCAGACGGCAGGCACGATCGAACGCGGCAGCACCGTGTCCGACTTCGATCCGATCGAAAAAGAGCGCGGCCATTCGCTCGATGCTGCGATCGCAGGCATCGATCACGGCGGCACCCACATCAACCTGATCGACACCCCGGGTTATCCCGACTTCCGCGGCCCCGCGCTGTCGGCCTTGGCGGCGGTGGAAACGGTGATGGTCGTGATCGCCACCGACAGCGGCATCGAATACGGCGCGCGGCGCATGATGGCCCACGCGAAAGCCCGAAAACTCTGCCGGGTGGTGGTGATCAACAAGATCGACCACGACGGCACTTCGGGAAACACCCCCGCGCGCGTGCTCCATGAACTGCGCGAGAGCTTCGGCAAAGAATGCCTGCCACTGAACCTGCCGGCCGACGGCGGCACCCGCGTCGTCGACTGCTTTGGCCGGGCCGACGGCAACACGCTTGATGGAACCAGCGACCTCGGCCCGGTCGCCGACTGGCACCAGAAGATCATCGACCAGGTCGTGGAGATCAACGAGACGGTGATGGAGCACTACCTCGACCTCGGCGAGGGCGGGCTGTCGGGCAAGGAGCTGCACGATGCGTTCGAGCAATGCCTGCGCGAGGGCCACCTGGTGCCGGTGCTGTTCTGCTCGGCGCGCAGCGGCGTGGGCGTCGGCGAACTGCTCGACGTCGCCGAGCGGCTGTTCCCGCATCCCGGCGAAGCCAACCCGCCGCCGTTCCTGAAAGGCGATGGCGCCGGTGCGCAGCCGATCACCGCCACGCCCGACCCGGACGCGCACGTGATCGCCGACGTATTCAAGATCGCCAACGACCCGTTCGTCGGCAAGCTGGGCGTGTTCCGCGTGTACCAGGGCACGGTGCGCAAGGACACGCAGCTGTTCGTGGACGATGGCCGCAAGCCGTTCAAGGTCGGCCACCTGTTCAAGCTTCGCGGCAAGGAGCACATCGAGATCGAACAGGCGATCCCCGGCGACATCGCCGCGGTGGCCAAGGTCGAGGACCTGCATTTCGATGCGGTGCTGCATGACAGCCATGACGAGGACCACATCCACCTCGCCGCGCTCGACTTCCCCCGGCCGATGTTCGGCCTGGCGGTCGAAGCGGCGAGTAAGGGCCAGGAGCAGAAGCTCGCCACCGCGCTGCACAAGCTCGCCGAGGAGGACCCGTGTTTCATCGTCGAGCACGAGGTGGAGACCAACGAGACCGTGGTCCGCGGCCTGTCCGACCTGCACCTGCGCATCAACCTGGACCGGCTCAGGGACAGGTACGGCCTGGAGGTGAGCTCGCGTCCGCCACGCATCGCCTATCGCGAGACCGTCAGCGGCCACGCCGAAGGGCACCACCGCCACAAGAAGCAGACCGGCGGCGCCGGACAGTTCGGCGAGGTGTTCCTGCGTATCGAGCCGCTGCCGCGCGGCGAGGGTTTCGCGTTCGTCGACGAGGTCAAGGGCGGCACGATCCCCGGCCAGTTCCTGCCGGCGGTCGAGAAGGGCGTGCGCCAGGCGATGCAGGCCGGCGCGCTGGCCGGCTACGGAATCGCCGAAGTGACGGCCATGTGAAGCAATTGCGAGTCGTTCGCATTGGAAATCGAAGGCAGCCGAAGCTAATGGGGCGGCGAGCAAGGCTCCCGGGAAGCTAAGTGAACTACGACGAGATCTTCAAGGCGGCGATCGAGCGGCTGCACGACGAGGGGCGCTACCGCGTCTTCATCGACATCGTGCGCAACAAGGGCTCGTTTCCCAACGCCCATTGCTTCGGCGGCAACGGCCCCAAGCCGCCCAAGCCGCCGAAGGGCAAGCGCACGGAGGCTCCTCGGAGCAGCGCGCTCGCGCTCGAGCCGCGGCCGGACATCCGCGGGCGCAGCATCCGCGTCGGCCTCACCCCCAGCGCGCCGCTGCGCGACGTCCGCGTCACGGTTCGCCGCGGCGGCCGCACCGTCGCCGCCGGTCGCGTGAAGCGTCTCGACGACCGGTCGATCCTGCGGCTGCGCGCCCGCCGGCCGCTCGCCCGCGGCAGCTACCGAGTGCAGGCCCACGGCCGCGACCCCG
>JAHWKC010000102.1 GCA_019348095.1 Pseudomonadota bacterium
TGAACTGGTTCATGGATTACGTCCACGGCACCAACAATCTGAACCTGTCGCCGAACACCAGCTACTTCGGGTTCCAGAACGCAAGGCGTGACGTGACTGCCGATCGCGTGGTGTATCACGGTGCCTCGGTGTTCTATGACCAGCCCAACTGGTCGGTCCTGGTTGGTGTCCGCAACATCTTCGACACCGCGCCACCGCAGGTTTCCAGCGGCGTGGCCTCCCGTTACGGCAACACCCCGGCCTTCGCGACGCAGTACGACTGGCTCGGCCGGACCGGCTATGTGCAATTCCGGTACAAGTTCTGATGTACTGATCTAGCAATTGCCACGAAGAAGAGGCGACGCTTGCGTCGCCTCTTTTTTTTTGCCGGATCCATGGCAGGAGTACGGCCCCGCCATCGCTTCGGTACCTCAGTCGCTGCGATATAAAGGGCCTGGCCGGGCAGCCGCGCCCGGATGCGCTTGCCGAAACCCTGGGAGAGGACCATGCGTAACAAGCTACTTGCCGTGCTGCTCACCGTACCGCTGCTGGGTTTTTCCACCGGGGTGCTCGCGCAGTCGCCGGTCGGCACCTGGACCACCATCGACGATGAAACCGGCCGGCCCAAGTCTGTGCTGGAAATCTACCGGGCGGGCGACGGCAGCCTGGCCGGGCGGGTCAACGAGGTACTGCAGTCCGAGCAAGGCCCGGATCCGGTCTGCGACCAGTGCCCGGGCGAGCGCAGGGACAAGCCGGTCGAGGGCATGGTGATCCTGTGGGGCATCACCCGCGACGGCGAGGTCTGGGACGGCGGCAAGATCCTCGACCCGGCCAGCGGCAAGGTCTACTCGGTCAGGCTCAAGCCGATCGAGGACGGCAGCAAGCTGGAGGTTCGCGGCTTCATCGGGTTCTCGCTGCTGGGACGTACCCAGACCTGGGTCCGGCGATAGCCGGGCGCGCAGCGCACGCCTGCCAAGCCCGGCCGCGCCGGGCTTTTCCGTGGCTTACGCGCAGGCCAGCAAGTCCCTCCGGCCTCTGCGGGCGCGCCGCCGGGGCCGGCTCATGCGCATGCGATAATCGCGCCTCTTTCATCCAGCCGATCGCCCCATGCCCCGCGAGTTCGTCGTCACCTGCGCCCTGCCCTACGCCAATGGCCCGCTGCACCTGGGCCACCTGGTCGGCTACATCCAGGGCGACATCTGGTCGCGCGCGCAGCGGATGGCCGGGCACACCGCGCACTTCGTCTGCGCCGATGACACCCACGGCACCCCGATCATGCTCGCCGCGGAAAAGGCCGGCACCACGCCGGAAGCCTTCATCGCCCAGGTCCAGGCCGGTCACGAGCGCGACTTCGCCGATTTCGGCGTAGCCTTCGACCACTACGACTCCACCCACTCACCGCGCAACCGGGCGCTGACCGAGGCGATCTACGCCAAGCTCGACAACAGCGGCCACATCAAGCGCCGCTCGGTGGCGCAGCTGTTCGATCCAGCCAAGGGCATGTTCCTGCCCGATCGCTACGTCAAGGGTATCTGCCCCAATTGCGGCACCCCCGACCAGTACGGCGACAACTGCGAGCATTGCGGCGCGACCTACGCACCGACCGAGCTCAAGCAGCCGCGCTCGGTGATCAGCGGCGCCACCCCCGAGCTGCGCGAGTCGGAGCATTTCTTTTTCGAGGTGGGTGGATTCGCGGGATTCCTGCGCGAGTGGCTGGCTGGTGATGTTGCCGCCCCGGGCGTCAAGGCCAAGCTGTGCGAATGGCTGGATGCCGAAGGCGGCCTGCGCGCCTGGGACATTTCGCGCGACGAGCCGTACTTCGGCTTCGAGATCCCGGGCCACCCGGGCAAGTACCTGTATGTCTGGATCGACGCGCCGATCGGCTACCTCAGCAGCTTCCAGGCGCTGTGCGAACGCGAAGGGCTGGACTTCTTCTCCTATCTGGCCCGCGACAGCCAGGCCGAGCTGCACCACTTCATCGGCAAGGACATCGTCAACTTCCACGGCCTGTTCTGGCCGGCGGTACTGCACGGCGCCGGCTTCCGTGCGCCGACCCGGCTGCACGTCAACGGCTACCTGACGGTCGACGGCGCCAAGATGTCCAAGTCCCGCGGCACCTTCATCATGGCGCGCAGCTACCTCGATGCCGGGCTCGATCCCGAGGCGCTGCGTTATTACTACGCCGCCAAGACCGCAGGCGGCGTCGACGATCTGGACCTGAACCTGTCGGACTTCGTCGCGCGGGTGAACTCGGACCTGGTCGGCAAGTTCGTCAACCTCGCCAGCCGCTGCGCCGGATTCATCGGCAAGCGCTTCGACGGCCGCCTGGCGGATACGCTGCCGGAGCCGGCGATGTACGCGCGATTCGTCGCCCAGCTCGCGCCGATCGCGCAGGCCTACGCCCGCAACGAAGCCGCCGTTGCGCTGCGCCTGACCATGGCGCTGGCCGATGACGCCAACCGTTACATCGACGAGTGCAAGCCGTGGGTGCTGGCCAAGCAGGACGGCGCCGAGGCCGAACTGCACGCGGTGTGCACCCATGGATTGAACCTGTTCCGCGTGCTGGCCGCCGCGCTCAAGCCGGTACTGCCGCGGGTCGCCTCGCAGGCCGAGGCGTTCCTCGCCGCGCCGGTGGCGGCCTGGAGCGACCTGGATGCGCCGCTGCTGTCGCACCGGATCGCCGCCTACACGCCCCTGTTCACCCGAATCGATCCGAAGCAGATCCAGGCCATGACCGAAGCCAGCAAGGAATCCATGAAGCCCACCGACGCAGATGTCCTTGTAGGAGCGGCTTCAGCCGCGAAGCCAGAGGCAGCGGACATCGGGAAAGAGCTCGCGGCTGAAGCCGCTCCTACAAAGGCGGGCGCGAAGGAGAACACCGGCGTCATCGGCATCGACGACTTCGCCAAGCTCGACCTGCGCATCGCCAGAGTGGCGCTGTGCGAGCTCGTCGAAGGCTCCGACAAGCTGCTGCGCTTCGAGCTGGATGCCGGCGAGCTGGGCCGGCGGCAGATTTTCTCGGGGGTTCGCGCCGCATACGGCGAGCCGGAGAAACTGGTCGGCCGCAATGTGGTGTTCATCGCCAACCTGGCACCGCGCAAGATGCGCTTCGGGATCAGCGAAGGCATGATTTTATCGGCTGGTTTCGATGGCGGCGGGGTGTTTTTGCTCGATGCTGATGGCGGCGCCGAGCCGGGCATGCCGGTGCGTTGAAACGATAAGTGAGTGAATAGAAGTGAGGAGTGAAAGTAAGGGCGCCACGTCTTTCGCTCTCACTTCTCACTTCTCAACTGTCACTTCTGCGGACGCCCCGTGAGGGTGAAGCGATCTCTCATTGCTCACTCCTAGACTCTCACTCCTGATTCATGGATCTCACCGAACGCCTCGACCGCCTGCTGCCGCAGACCCAGTGCGGCCAGTGCGGCTATGGCGGCTGCCGGCCCTACGCCGAGGCGATGGCGGCCGGCGAGGCCGGCGTCGAGCGGTGTCCGCCCGGCGGCGATCCGGGCGCGCGCGCACTCGCACGCTTGCTCGGCGTCGACGCCAAGCCCTACGACCGCAGCCGCGGCGCGCACAAGCCGCCCCAGGTCGCGCTGGTGGTGGAAGCCGACTGCATCGGCTGTACCAAGTGCATCCAGGCCTGCCCGGTCGATGCGATCATCGGCGGCAACAAGCACATGCACACCGTGGTCGAGCCGCTGTGCACCGGCTGCGAGCTGTGCATCCCAGCCTGCCCGGTCGACTGCATCGTGCTGGTGCCGCCGCAGGTGCCCTAGACGATCAGCCGAGCAAGCTCGGCTCTACGGGCGTCTGTAGGAGCGGCTTCAGCCGCGATCCGGAGCCGGCGCGGGCGAGGCATCACCACGATCGCGGCTGAAGCCGCTCCTACAGGGCTCGTCGCGGCTGACCGCTTCACAGGCCGAACAGATGCGCTGCACTGTGTAACCCTTGGCGCGCAGCTTCTCGACCACGCCGTCCGCGCCCAGCAGGTGCAGTGCACCGACCACCACCAGCGTGTCGCGCGGCGACGGCCCGTCCAGCATGCGCTGGATCTGCGGCACCCAGGCGTCGTTGCGTACGACGTTGACCAGGCGGTAGGTCTCCGGTGTGTTCTCCAGCATCTGCAGGCGCGTCAGGCGATCGAGCGCCACCAGGTCCGCGCTGCGCCAGGCCTCGTGCAGCCCGGCCAGCACGGCCGGCATCTCCTGTGGCCGGTCCAGGAAATCGGCCAGCGCGACGACCTGCTCGTCCATCGGGACACTGTCGAGCGTGCGCAACTGGTCATCGATGGTCTCCAGCCCGCCGGTGGGCTTGCCGGCCGCGGCCGCCGCCCGCATCAGATGCTGGTCGAGCCCATCGGCGGCGCTGAAGCCCAAGGACTGGGCGACGCCGAGCATCAGCGTCAGGTTCACGAACCATGGTTCGAACGCTTCGAGCTGCTCGATCGAGGCGCCGTTGTTGCCGAGCACGTCATCGAGCCGGTCCTGCATCGCCGCAGGCAGCGTGTCGCTGAGGCCGCCGCCGTCGGCGTAGCCGGCCGCCGCCAGGAACTTGCCTGCGGTCGCCGGATCGGCCAGTTGCTCCGGCGGCACTTCGAACACCACCGCGTCGGCCGCGGCGAACGCCTGATCGATGTCGCTGGACAACGGATAGTCGCCGGGCTTGAGCAGATGGAAGGAGCCGAGCAGGTAGACCGTGCTGCCGCTCCCGACGCGCGACAGCTTCCACAGCAGCGGCACGGGCGCCGCGCGGCCGAGCTCCGCGCGCGCTGCACTCGGACTGTCGCCGCGCGCCAGCGTGCTGCCGGGTGCGAACAGCAGCGCGAGGACCAACGCGCATAGGCCGAGACTCTTGAAAGGGTGCATGGCGGGCTCTTCAGTGCGGCGAGGCGTAGGTCTTTTCACCGGCCTCGATCGCCAGATCGAGCCGGTTCTCCGGCGGCGGCAAGGGGCAGGTTGCGAACGCGGTGAAGGCGCACGGCGGGTTGTAGGCGCGGTTGAAGTCCAGCGTGATGCGCCCCTGCGCATCCGGGCGTGGCGCATCCAGGTAGCGGCCGGCGCCATAGCTGCCGTGGCCGCTGGTGCGATCGGCGAAGACCAGGAACAGCGTGTCCTCGCCGTGGTCGAGCGCTTCGATGCGGTGCAGCGTGCCGTCGTGCTCGAACTCGACCACGCCGGGATTGGCCACCTGCTCGATGGTGCCGATGATGTTGGCGATCGGCAGGGTCTTGCCCGGCGGGTGCTCCACGAACTGGCCTGCGACGCGCCACTCCCGCCGCGCCGGCCAATAGTCCAGGCCGCCGAAACCGACGCGGCGGGGGGCGTCGGCATGCTTCACCCGCAGTGCATGGCACGCACCGCGCTTGATCACGGTGGCGAGGCCGCGGCCATCGTCGAAGCCGAGCACGCTGGGACCGCCGGCGGCATCGTCGGCGCGCAACTCCACCGGCCCGGTCAGCCGAGCGCCATCGAGCGTGACCGCCACGCCTCGCTCGGGCACGAACCGGGTCGCGCCGGCATTGAGCTCGATCATGCCAAGGTGCTCCGGGCCGACCGCCAGGCGGATGCCGTTGTCGGTATCGCTGCCGAGGTGATGCGCGCCCGGACCGATCCAGTGCAGCCCGACCAGGCTGGTCCAGCCGTCCGGCCGGGTCAGCTCGGCGGCGCGCTGCTCGCGCCAGTGCTGCTGATCGGCCTGGAACGCAGCGAGCTCGGCGGGGCTTTGCGCTTCGCTGGACACGCCAGTCTCGCGCTCGCCACCGGAGCATGCGCTCAGCAGTCCGCACAAGCCAAGAGCGGCGAACCGCGCCGGCAAAAGCTTTGGGGAGGAGTTGACCATCAGCGTCCTCGCAGGAACCAGCGGTCGATTTCGGGGAGGCTGAAATGGGCCCAGGTCGGGCGGCCATGGTTGCACTGGCCGGAGCGCTCGGTGGTCTCCATGTCACGCAACAGCGCGTTCATTTCCGGCAGGCTCAGGCGCCGGTTGGCACGCACCGCGCCGTGGCATGCCATGGTCGAGAGCAGTTCGTCGCGGGCGGCCGTGACTCTCTGCCCGCTCAGCGAGGAACCACCGTCGTGTTCGCGCAGGTCGGCCAGCACGTCACGCAGAAGCGCCTCGACGTCGCCATGGGCAAGCAGCGCCGGCACACTGCGCAGCGCCAGCGATTGCGGGCCGCTGCGGGTGACCTCGAAACCGAGCTGCTGCAGCGTGGCGGCCTCGCGCTCGGCGACATCGGCCTCGCGCTCGGACACCGACAGCGTCGCCGGCACCAGCAGGGGCTGGCTGCGCAGGCCTTCGCCATCGTGGGCGCGCTTGAGCTTCTCGTAGCCGATGCGCTCGTGCGCGGCGTGCATGTCGACCACGATCAGCCCTTCGGCGGACTCGGCCAGGATGTAGATGCCATGCAACTGGGCGATGGCGTAGCCCAGCGGCGGCAAGGTGGCCTCGTCGCTGCCCGGCAGCGGCGAAGCCTGGGGAGCGTCTCCTTGTGGCGTGCCGTACAACGCGGCGTAGCCGGCGCGCACCTCGGCCACCGCCGATCCGCCCGGGGGGGAGTGCTGCAGACCCAGCGGAACCTGCGGTGCGGGGCGCGCCGACGGGTATCGGTGCGGCGCGAAGTGGGCGTGGCCGTTGCCTGAAGCCGCCG
Source organism: Pseudomonadota bacterium (assembly GCA_019348095.1). Taxonomy (GTDB): domain Bacteria; phylum Pseudomonadota; class Gammaproteobacteria; order Xanthomonadales; family Xanthomonadaceae; genus Novilysobacter_A. Next base: position 6,626 of record JAHWKC010000102.1, read on the forward strand.
CCGGGTTGTCGGCCGATCCGTGAGGCACCCCCGGCATGCTGCCGGCACGGGTTTCCGCGAGCGCGGCATGCAAGGTGCGATAGACGAAGTCGTGGATCAGCCGCGAATCGCGGAAGCGCACCTCGTGCTTGGCCGGGTGCACGTTGACATCGACCCGCCGCGGATCGAGTTCCAGGAACAGCACATAAGCCGGCTGCCGCCCGTGGAACAGCACGTCCGCAAACGCCTGCTTGACCGCGTGGGCGACGCTGCGATCGCGCACGGCGCGGCCGTTGACGTACAGGTACTGCTGGTCGGCGCTGGCGCGCGAATAGACCGGCCGCGCAATCCAGCCGTGCAGGCGAAGCCCGGCGCCGCTGTGATCGACGCGCATCGCATTGTTCGCAAATTCCTCGCCGAGGGTCTCGTGCAAACGCGTGCCCGACAGCCCCGCATCGGCCAGCATGTCGCCCTCGCCCTTCCATCGCCGCGACGGCTTGCCGTTGTGCGACACGCGCAGTTCCACGTCCGGCCGCGCCAGCGCAAGCTGTCGCAGCCACTCCTCGATGTGGCCCAGCTCGGTGCGCTCGGCGCGCAGGAACTTGCGGCGTGCCGGCACGTTGAAGAACAGGTCGCGCACCTCGACCGTGGTGCCCAGCGGGTGCGGCTTCGGCGCGGCCGAGCCGACCCGTCCGCCGTCGACCTCCAGTGCAGTGCCATGCGCGTCCTCGCTGCGACGCGAGACCAGGGCGAACCGGCTGACCGACGCAATCGATGGCAGCGCCTCGCCGCGAAACCCGAGTGTCGTGACCCCTTCCAGGTCGTCGAGCGATGCGATCTTGCTGGTGGCGTGGCGCGACACCGCCAGCGGCAGCTGCCCCGCGGCAATGCCGGCGCCGTCGTCGCGGATGCGGATCAGGCGCACGCCGCCTTCCTCCAGGTCGATGTCGACCCGCGAAGCCCCGGCGTCGAGCGCATTCTCGACCAGCTCCTTCACCA
>JAHWKC010000103.1 GCA_019348095.1 Pseudomonadota bacterium
TCACCAGCGTGCGGCACGCGACGACCCAGCTGCTGCGGAACATGGGTGTCGGTGCCTCACCCCGCCAGGAACCCGTCCCGCTCGACCTCACGCCGCTGCGGAAGGCGGGCATCCCGACCGTCGACGACGACGTCTTCGCCGAACGCCTCGAACACCACGCCGAGCACCGGTGCCGCCTCGCGGAGTTCGCCGAGGAGTCACTCTGGCACGAGGAACGTACGCAGGTCCGCTGATCGGCGAGGCAGGAGGGATCGGGTCGTGTTGGACATCGTCCTGCTGGCAGCGGGGGGACTCGCGCTCGTCGCCGGCAGCCTCTTCCTCCACCTGGAACGCCTGTCGATCACCCCGCCGCTGCTCGGGCTGGTGACCGGCGTGCTGCTCGGACCGCAGGTCCTCGACGTGCTCGCCATCCCCGCCGATGACCAGGTCCACGTCATGCACCTCGCCGCACGCCTGCTGCTGGCGGTCGCGCTCATGGGCATCGCGCTGCGCTACCCGATCGGGGCGGCGCGCCGGCGCACCGGCGGGTGGCGTGCGCTCGGCAGGCACGTCTTCAGCCGGCACGCCGTCAGTCGGCATGTCCCCGCCGCCCGGCGCCGCCTCAGCTGCCGGCATCGAGCTCGGCGATGCGGTAGCCGATGCCGTGGCGGGTCTGGATCAGGTTGGTCGCGAACGGCTTGTCGACCACCGCACGCAGCCCGTGGATGTGTACCCGCAGCGAATCCGAATCCGGCAACTCCTCGCCCCACACTCGGGTCTCCAGCTCCTGCCGGGTGACCACCGCCGGGCTCGCCTCCATCAGTGCCTGCAGGATCTTCAGCGCGGTCGGGTTGAGCTGCAGCAGCTTGCCCTGGCGGCGCACCTCCAGGGTGTCCAGGTTGTATTCCAGGTCGGCCGCCTCGAGCACCCGGGTCTGCACCCCGCGGCCGCGCCGCGACAACGCGTTCAGCCGCACCTCCACTTCCTGCAGCGCGAACGGCTTGATCAGGTAGTCGTCCGCACCCGAGTCGAAGCCGGCCAGTTTGTTGTCCAGCGAGTCGCGCGCGGTCAGCATCAGCACCGGGGTCTGCTTGCGCGCCTCGTTGCGCAGCTTTCGGCAGACCTCCAGCCCATCCAGGCCCGGCAGGTTGAGATCGAGCACGATCGCATCGAAGTCGTGCACGACCGCCAGGTGCAGCCCGGTGATGCCGTCGGCGGCGAAGTCGACGGCATGGCCGCGGTCTTCGAGGAAATCGCCGAGGTTGGCGGCGATGTCCTGGTTGTCTTCTATGACAAGGATGCGCATGGAGTCGTCCTGAAGAGGGCTTGTCGACCCCTGCCAACTGGCAAGGTACCGGTCAAGACTGGGATGATGGCTCGCCCGGCCGCCCGCCCAGCTTACCCCGGGGCGATTCTGCCAGACATGCGCGTGTTGCCGTCGTCACCGGGCCACGGCAGCGCCGGTCCCGGCCCGTCGGACGGCAGCCGGACACCCCTGCAAATAAAGGCCCAGACGCGGGATCTCCGCGCCTGGGCCAAAGGTGTTGCCCCGATACCGAACCTGCTGCGCCAAACAGGGCTGACTTGGAAGCCGGCAGAGCTGCGGTCCGGTGACGCTACGCCCGGAGCGATTAAACACTCGTTAAAAGGGACGTAAACGAAAGGTTAAAGCGGCCTGCAGGCTCAGGACCGGGCCGGCCGTCACGCTCTGGCTGCAGCGGCGCGCTTGGCGGCGCGCCGTTTGTAGCGCTGCGCCACGTAATCGACGATCTCCCCGGCCACATCGACCCCGCTGGCGGCCTCGATGCCCTCCAGGCCCGGCGAGGCGTTGACCTCCAGCACCAGCGGGCCGCGGTGGGAGCGGATCAGGTCGACACCGGCCACGCCCAGCCCCAGCACCCGCGCGGCGCGGATCGCCACGTCCTGCTCGGTGGCGGTGGCCTTGACCCCCTTGGCGCGGCCGCCGCGGTGCAGGTTGGAGCGGAAATCGCCCTTGGGCGCCTGCCGCTTCATCGCCGCCACGACCTTGCCGCCGACCACGAAACAGCGCAGGTCCGCGCCCTTGGCCTCGGCCACGAACTCCTGCACCAGGAACTGCGCATACAGCCCGCGCAGCGCCTCGATCACCCCGCGCGAGGCCGAGAGCTTCTCGGTCAGCATCACCCCGGCGCCCTGGGTCCCCTCGTTGAGCTTGATCACGTGCGGCGGCGGTCCGAGCATCGACAGCAGGTCGGTGGTGTCGTCGGGGTTGTCGCCAAACACCGTGGCCGGCAGCCCGATGCCCTGCGCCGCCAGCATCTGGTGGCTGCGCAGTTTGTCGCGCGCGCGCAGGATGGCGTCGGATGGATTGGGCGTGAAGCTGTCCATCAGCTCGAACTGGCGCAGCACCGCGGTGCCGTAGCGCGTGACCGAGGCGCCGATGCGCGGGATCACCGCCTGGTATCCGGCGATCTCGCGGCCTTTGTAATGCATCTGGAAGCCGCTGCAGGCGATGCGCATGTAGCAACGCAGCGGGTCGAGCACGCGCACGCTATGGCGTTGCTCGCGGGCGGCCTCGACCAGGCGCCGGGTCGAATACAGCTTGGTGTTGCGCGACAGGATCGCGAGCTTCATGGAAGAGGTATCGGCTTGAGCCTGCCATCAGGAGCGTGGCGGGCGTGGAGGAACGAGCGTGCCGGGTCGACCGTGAACGCGCGGGCGGTGGCGGTGCGACCCAGCAGCATCGGGAACAGCATGCCGCGCCGATCCGACAGGTTTATTTCGATTTCCCGTTCGATCCCGGCCAGCCGCAGCGGCGTGCGCAGGAACACCCGGCGCGTGGTGTGGCCACCCGAATCGGTCACCTCGCGCTCGTCGAGCACCGGTGCGCGGGCCTCGATCGCACCGACGGCCTCCGACGGAGTCAGGCGGAACCCGACCCATGGCGCGCCGCCTTCGGTGAAACGCCACTGCGCATCGACATGCAACGCCGAGCTGCGAGCGCCGGTGTCGACCTTGGCGCGGATCGCATCCAGGCCCAGCGCCGGCAGCGCGACCCATTCGCGCCAGCCGAGCAGGACTTTCGCTGGCATCGCATCTGCGGACATCACACCTCCCGACCTCATGCCATGGCGCCCTGCCGTCCGGCGCACGTACCCATCGAACGGATGAAACCAAAAACGGCGGCCCTGTCCGCAAGGATCAAGGCCGCCGTCGATCTGGAGCGGGTGAAGGGAATCGAACCCTCGTCAGTTGCTTGGGAAGCAACAGCTCTACCATTGAGCTACACCCGCGTGCCGCGAAGTCTATGCCGCGTGCGCCGGGCTGGCAACGAGTGGGGGGCGGGGGCGCGAGGAGATGTGAGGGGTGAGAAGTGAGAAGTGAGGGGGTGAGAAAAGAGAAACCAGAAAAGGGGAACGGGGGAGGGAGCGGAACTGCTGATGCCTCACGTCCGACTCGGGCGCGCCGAGGGGCCGCTGGCGAGGCGCTGCGGGACACGCGACAATGCCCCATGGACATCATCCTCAATGGCGAAGCCCGGCTCGTTCCCGACGACACCACCGTGGCGCTGTTGTTGCAGAGCGAGGGCCTGGCCGAACGGCGGGTCGCGGTCGAGGTCAACGGCGAGATCGTGCCGCGCGGCCGCCATGGCGACCTGCAGCTCGGCGAAGGCGATCGCGTCGAGATCGTGCACGCGCTCGGTGGCGGCTGAACCACACGCCCGCCGCCGCGCGTCCGTCACGCCGCGTTTGCCCGCCGCTGCCTAGCCTGAGTTACCACCGCACCAGGCCCTCCGCCATGCCTCTGCTACGTATCCGAATCACCGGCAGCGACGACGACGCCCGCGCCATCGGCAACCTGCTCAACAGCATCGACGGCGTCGAGCACGTCGAGGAAATCGCCGACCTGATGCCGCACATGAACGACCCCGATTCCAGTTCGGCCGGACTCAGCGACCTGGATGTCGGCAACGGTGGCACCACCCACGCACTCGAGGTCGACGCGCCCAACCTCTCCACCGCCAACAAGGTGCGGCAGGCGGTCGAGGCCCTGGCATTCGATCGCGACGCGATGGTGGAGTTCGAAACCGACGAGGAATGAGCGTCGCGCTCTGTCACCGCAGGTCGCGCAGCCGCACGTAAAGTTTGCTGCTTCGCGGCCGATGACCTGCTGCAACAGGTTCTTGCGGGATTGCGAATCGATGGGGATCACCCCGTGGCAGGAGAGGGCCGACGCGCCGGGTCCGAATGCGGTCCGGATCGGACCCTTGTTCCCTGCAGCCACCCGGCCGGCTATCGTCACCGGACCGACCCTGCGGATCGTGCCCGGCCGCCACGCCGCGCGCGCCCGCATCCCGGCATCGCGATCGACGCCGGCCGACCTGTTCCGCCATCCGCAAGCGTGCCCGCAATGACCGAACAACTCGCCATGGAAAGGGAGTCCCGGGAGGAGCCCGGTCTGCGGCTGCTGCGCCTGCTGAGCGAGGAGGACGGCCAGACGCTGCACCGCATCGCGCGCAGCCTCGCGGTGGATCTCAGCGAAGTGCAGCGACTGCTTGCACAACTGGGCAACGATCCGCGCTACGACGGCCTGGACCTGGTGACACTGAGCCACGACGGTCAGCGGCTGCGGCTGTGGCTGACCGACAAGGGCAAGCGCCTGTGCGCGAGCCGCTGAGCGAGCCTTTGAGGCCGGTACGGCTGCTGCGCATCGACGGCGCCAGCCGCGACGAACATGACGATAGCGTCATCGCCGAGACACCGGTCGCGCTGCTCTACAACGGCCAGTCCCATGCGGTGATGATGGCCACGCCGATCGCGCTGGAAGATTTCGCGCTGGGGTTCGCGCTCAGCGAGGGGGTGGTCGCCAGCGCGCAGCAATTCCGCCTGGTCGATATCGTGCACAGCGATGCCGGCATTGCGCTGCATGGCGCGATTCCGCAGGCGCGCTTCGATGCACTGGCCGGGCGGCGCCGCAACCTCGCCGGCCGCAGCGGCTGCGGCTTGTGCGGGATCGAATCGCTGCAGGATGCGGTACGGCCGGTGCCGCGCGTGCGCACCCCGGAGCGCGTCGCTGTCGCGGCGATTGGCCAGGCACTCGACGCGCTGGCCCTGCGACAGCCGCTCAACGACCGCAGCGGCGGCGTGCACGCGGCCGGCTTCGCCCATGCCGACGGGCTGCTGGTGCGCGAGGACGTCGGTCGCCACAACGCCCTGGACAAGCTGATCGGCGCGCTGGCTCGCACACAACCCGCACCCGAAGCGAATTCAGGGTTCCTGGTGATGACCTCGCGCGCGTCCTACGAGATCGTGCACAAGGCCGCGACCGCCGGCATCGCGGTGGTGGTCGCGATCTCGGCACCGACCGACCTGGCGATCCGCATCGCCGAGCAGGCCGGCGTAACCCTGGCTGCATTCGCGCGCGGCGCGTCGTTGAACGTCTACACCCACCGGCAGCGCATCGACGGCTGATCGCGCTGCTGGCTCGCACTGTTCGATCTCGCCACTCCGACCACCCCACGACGAACCGATCCGGTAAAGCCCGCCACCGCCCGTGTAGGAGCGCCCCATGGGCGCGACCGCGTATTTCCGGCAACACCGCACCCTGTCCGAATAGCGCGCGCCTAATTGTCCGCTCCTGCATTTCTGCGCCCACCTCGGATAAACGCGACGGCGCTATGCTGCGACCTACTTCGCCGAGGAACCGGTGGTGTCCGCATCCACCCGCCGAGCACGATGAGCCTGTTCGATTCGCCCGCGCCCAGGCCGGTCGACGGCATCCGTGTCGGCATCGGCGGCTGGACCTTTGCGCCGTGGCGCGGCGTGTTTTACCCGAGCGGCCTGGTGCAGCGACGCGAGCTGGAATATGCCAGCCGGCAGCTGTCGGCGATCGAGATCAACGGCACTTACTACGGCGCGCAAAAACCCGCGACCTACGCGCGCTGGCGCGACGAGACGCCGGAAGCGTTCGTGTTCTCGGCCAAGGCGCCCAAACGCATCACCGGGGCGCGTGCGCTGGCGCGCAGCGGCGGCGCCATCGACGAGTTCGTCGGCGGCATCGCCGAACTCGGGGCCAAACTCGGCCCCATCGTGTGGCAGTTCGAACGCGGCCGCACGATCGAGGCGAGCGAATTCACCGCATTCGTCGCGCTGCTGCCAAAAGCCGCCGGCGGCCGACCACTGCGCCACGTGCTGGACGTACGCGATCCTGCGTTCGTCAACAGCGAGCTCCTCGCGTTGGCGCGCCAGCACGGGGTCGCGACGGTAGTTACCGACTCGCCCGACCACCCCTGCTTCGCCGATCTCAGCGCCGACTTCGTCTATGCGCGCCTCATGCGTTCGCAGCCCGACATCGCCAGCGGATATGCCGAACGCGACCTGGCGGTCTGGGCGGAGCGAGCGCGCCTGTGGGCGCGCGGTGGCGAACCCGACGACCTGCCGCGCATCGAGCCACGCATCGAGCAGCGTGAGAACGCGGCGGGCGGGCCGCGCGAAGTCTTCATCTACTTCATCAGCGCCGCCAAGGAGCGCAATCCGGCGGCGGCGGTGGCGCTGCTTCGGAAGCTGGGTGCCTGCTGATGCAGACTTGCGCGGTCGCGACTAGCGCCGCTCCTAAAAAAAATAGGGGCGGCTACTTCGCCGCGCGCTGGCTGAAGGCCACGCTGCCGAGAATCAGCGCGCCGGCCACCGCCATGGTCAGGGTCAGCGGTTCGTCGAGCAGCCACCGCGCCCAGGCGACCCCGAACAGCGGCACAAGATAGGTCACTGTCGCGGTCCGGCTGGGGCCGATTCGCTGGATCAGCCGGTAGAACATGACAAAGGCGATGCCGGTACAGAGCACTCCCAGCATCGCCGCCGACAGCCAGGATTCCAGCGGCACCGGCCGCGAAGGCCACTGGGCAATCGCGAATGGCAGCACCAGCAGCGCCGAGCTGCCGAGCGTCGCCGCGGCCACCGCCGCCGGCGGCAGGCCGCTCAGGTGCCGGCGGACCAGGTTGACGCCGATGCCGTACAGGAACGCGGCGGTGCAGCCGGCGGTGACCGCCCAACCGATGCTGGCACCGGCGGTCTTGCCGCTGGCCAGCACCACCACGCCGACAAAGCCGGCCAGCAGCGCGACAGAGCGCCGGGTGCCGATCTTCTCGCCGAAGAACAGGAACCCGATCAATGCGGTGAACAGCACCGTCATCGCATTGCTGATGGCGCCGACGCCGGCCGGCGCATGCTGCGCCGCCCAGGCGAACAGCAGGAACGGCACCGCCGAATTGATCGCGCCGATCATCGCCAGCCGCGGCCACAACCGCGCCGGGAACGCAGCGCGGGCGCGCCACAGGAACGGCAGCAGCACCAGCGCACCCAGCCCGAGACGCAACTCCACCAGCGCGGCCGGCCCGAAATCATCGGCCGCGACCCGCATGAACAGGAACGACGCGCCCCAGATCGCGCCCAGCAATGCCAGGTCGATTGGCGTCTGCCAGGCCCGAGTGGCGCCGGCAGGCGGCGCGGCGGCGAAGGTGGTGGAATTCATCGCGGCATTCTACTGGTGTATCCGGCGGCTGCGGCCGGCGACAAGCGTGT
>JAHWKC010000104.1 GCA_019348095.1 Pseudomonadota bacterium
AAGCCGCTCCTACAGGATCCGTCGTCGCGCGCTCAATGAAAATCCCGCGATCGTGTCTCCAGCGTTCCCAGCAGCGGCGTGAGGTTGTCCAGGCGCTTCGCAATCAGATGCATTACTCCGTGCTGGCACTCCAGCCGGCCCTCGACCGCCAGCAGGCGCGACTCCAGCAGCACCCGACGCTGGCGCTCGGCCAGATCGCGCCAGATCACCACGTTGGTCATGCCGTCCTCGTCGCGGTCAATGGCCCATGCGGCGAACGTTGCCGGGAGGAATTGCATGGGTCCGACGGCTTGCTGCCACGGGCCTGGGAGTCCCCACCAGCCGATCCATTGCCCGACAGGCAGTCGTCTCACGCCCTCGCTGCCGTCGAGTGGTGGGCCGAAGATCCAGGGGCGGGCTTCACCAGTGTCGGGGTCGATGGCGGCGCCGCCGGTCTCGATCTTGCCGCCGGCGGCCTTGGCCTTCTCGATCGCAGCGAGGTAGGCCTGCACCGCATCGGCGCTGTTGAGCGGGCCCATCAGGTTGGCCGGGTCGGTCGGATCGCCGATCTTGCCCTCGACCTGCTTGTAGGCTGCGACCAGCTTGGCGAGCACGTCGTCATGGATCGACTCGTGGATGAACACGCGGCGCGTGCTGGTGCAGCGCTGGCCGGCGGTGCCGACTGCGCCGAAGACGATCGCCGGAATCGCCAGCTTCAGGTCGGCGCTGGCATCGACGATCATCGCGTTGTTGCCACCCAGCTCCAGCAGCGAGCGGCCCAGCCGGCGCGCGACCCGCTCGCCGACGTGGCGGCCGACCTTGGTCGAGCCGGTGAAACTGATCAGGCCGATGCGCTTGTCGTCGACGAAGTTCTGGGCCAGCTCGGTGCCGGCATCGTTATCACTCCCATTAAACAGGAAGAAGATGTCGGGGAAACCGCCCTTCCTGAGCGCCTCGTTGCAGATCTTGATCGAGGCGATCGCCGACAGCGGGGTCTTGGGCGAGGGTTTCCAGATGACGATGTCGCCGCAGGCCGCGGCCACCAGCGCGTTCCAGGCCCACACCGCGACCGGGAAATTGAACGCCGAGATCACCCCGACGATGCCCAGCGGCTGCCACTGCTCGTACATGCGGTGGCCGGGACGCTCCGAATGCATGGTCAGGCCGTACAGCTGGCGCGACAGGCCGACGGCGAACTCGCCGATGTCGATCATCTCCTGCACTTCGCCGTCGCCCTCGGGCTTGGACTTGCCCATCTCCAGCGCGACCAGCGAACCGAGCGCGTCCTTGTGCGTGCGCAGCGCATCGGCGCACAGGCGAACGGCTTCACCGCGGCGCGGCGCCGGGGTGGTGCGCCAGACCTTGAACGCGGCCTGGGCGCGCTCGACGATCTTGTCGTAATCGGCCTGCGAGGAGGCCGGAACCCGTGCCAGCACCTCGCCGTCGGTCGGGTTGATCGGCTCCAGCATGCCGGCATCGCTCGTGCTGGCCCATTCGCCATTGCCGAGGTAGGTGCCGGACGGGGTGTCGGTCAGGCCGAGTGCGGTGAGGACGGGATGGGTCATCTGGGGTACTCCTGGTGTGCGGTGTAGAGGTGAAAGGTGAGGAGCGAGAAGCGAGAAGTGAGGAGCGAGGCATGCCCGCACCTCTCACTCCTCACTTCTCACCTCTCTTTCCTGCCTTTTGGCGACCCCGGCGCGATTCGAACGCACGACCTGTCCCTTAGGAGGGGACCGCTCTATCCAGCTGAGCTACGGGGCCAGGCGGCGATTTTCGCACGAATGCCGCTGCGGCCATAACTCAGGCAGTGCGTGGTGCGCTGCGCGGCAGGCCCAGCCGCGAGCGCTCCAGCCACCATCCGGCGCTCGCCAGTAGCAGCCAGGCGAGGAACCAGGGCCAGCGTGGGCCTGGCGCCGTCTGCGCGGCGCCAGCCGCATTCGCCGCCGGGCCGGCGCGCCCCCCTGCCAGCGCCAGGGTCGCCTCGCTCACCGCATGGGCCTGCAGGCCGGGGGCCTCGCCGGGATCGCGGACGTAAAACGGGACGATTTCCGCGCCGGCGCGCAGCAGGTGCCAGCCGGCGCTTTCCGGCCAGAAGCCGGCACAGCGGCGCGGACCGCTGGCCGGGTCGAGATGCAGATCAGTGTCAGAGCCATCGGGCGCGGTCACCCGAGCGCGGTCATCGATGCCGCACAGCGCGGCGCGTTGTTGCGAGCGGGCCATCGGGATGTGCACCTCGCCGGCGGTGCCGCCCGGCCGCGCCAGGGTGGTGAAGATGCGGCTCCAGAGCTCGCCGTGCGCCTCGCCACGACCGGCCAGCACCAACCGGTAGCTGTCGTCCAGGACCGACACGCCGATGCGGCCGCGCCCGGCGGCGCGCCACGACGCCAGCGGCGCGCCGGCGGCATCACGCAGCAGCTCGACGCCGTCGGCCGCGGTGATCGTCGATGCACCGCGGGTGATGCCCGGCATCGCATCGGAGGCCTCGTCGGCGCGTGCAAAGCCGGCCCCGAGCCGGGTCTCGCCGGCGGCGTCGCCAGCGGTCGCGGTGAAGCCGAGATCCTCGAGCCGCTTAAGATCGGCAGCCGTCGCCGGCCCGGTCATGCGCACCAGCATCCCCAGGCCGTCTTCGACCGCCGTCGACAGGGCCGCGCGCGCTCCGGCAGCGAGTGCGCGCCAGCTGCGTTGGTCGAGCACGACGAGGTCGAACCCGCCCAGGGTGGCGGCATCGAGCGCAACCGGTGCGGTGCCGATCTGCAGGCCGGCGCCCAGGCTGATCCGGGTGTCGAGCTCGATGCCGGCATCCAGCGCCCAGCGCCGCAGGTATTTCAGCTCCGGGTTGGGCGCGCCGGCCAGCACCAGCGCGCGCAGCGGGCGTGCAGGCGCGACCTGCAGGGGCACGGCGACCTGTTCGACCGGCTCGGCGCGCACATCGTGCAGGCGCAGGCCGAATGTGGTCGGGCCGGCGCTGCGCGCGGTGCCATGCAGTTCGAAATAGCCGGCCTCGTCGAGTTGCACGCGATCGACGCGCTGCCCGGCCGGGTCGAGCAGCTCGGCCGCGCCATCGGCCAGTTGCGCGGCGCGGCCGGTGATGCGGAACCGACGCCCGGCCGGGACCTGCGCCGGAGCGTGCAGCTCGGCCAGGCCGCGCGGCTGCGGCGCGGGGTGGAACGCCAGCGTGCGCGCGCCCACCGCGTCACGGTCGCGTGCGACCAGGCCCGCACCGAGCACGCGCAGGCGCGTCGTCGCCGGATAGCGACGCAGCGCGGTGGCCAGGTCGGGCGCCCGCTCTGTGCCGGGCGGGGCGTCGGCTTCCGGCAAGGCCACCACGTGCTCGCCGGCCAGCGCCTGCGCAGCACTGTCCTGCATGGCCATGTCGCTCGACCGCGCGGTCAGCACCACCAACGTGCCGGCCTCGCGCGGCTGCGGCGGCGGGAACAGCACGAAATACAGCAGCACCGCGCCCGCGGCCTGCACCAGCAGCAACAGGGTCACGCGCCAGCCGCGTGGCCGCGCAGCGGGCGGGGCGCGGCGCAGGCCCCACCACGACCGTGCACTGCCGAGCAGCACCGCAAGCGCGAGCAGGCCGGCGACGATCAGCGGCGCGTTCATGGCGTCGGCTCCTGGCCGAGCGCGTCGAGGTAGGACTGGCCGACCGGTCCGGCCGGCCGGCGCGGGCCGATCGCCGGCGGTGGGGCTGCCAGCAGCGGCCACAGCAGAGCCCGCACGCGCTTCCGGCAGGCGGCGCAGTCCGGATCCCGGCGCAGGGTGTCGATCGCGGCGGCCAGCTCCAGCGGATCCTGGCGATCGCTGGCGCCGGTGGCGAGCCATTCGCTGAGCGCGTCCAGATCGACCGCGCCTGCGCCGGGCAGCGGCGCAAGCGCACGCCAGGCATCGGCTGGCACCAGGTCGGCGGCAGTCGCCGCGGCGAGCAGATCGGCGCGGTCACCCAGCCCCTCGCGGTCGCCGCCGAGCCGCCGGCTTTCATCGATCGGCGGCAACTGCGTGCCCAGCCGCGGCAGGTAGATGCGCGAGGCCTGCTGCACCTGCTTGATGAAACCCAGCGCACGGTTGGCGTAGGGCAGAGCGAGTTCCGGCTGCGCCTGCCGCAGGTGCAGCTCGGACTGCCACATCTCGTCGAGCGCGGCCCTGAGCAGCGTGCGCGTTTGTGGGTCCAGCAGCGTCGCTGCCTCGGCAATGTCGTGGGTGTGGCCGAACTGCTCGAGCACGGACTGTTCCTCGCCGAAGCTCGGCTGCCGCTGCGGGTCCGCGGCATGGCCGTGGCCATCGTCGTGCGAATCCGCGGCGGCGCTTGCGGTTGCGGCTGCGGACTGGGCATCCGCATCGCCGGGTGCATGCCCGTCCTCTTCGCTTTCGTTTTCGTCCTCCTCCTCGTGCTCGTCGCGGGCATCGTTGGTCGGCATCAGGCGTGGCGCCGACTCGCTTTCCTCGCCGAGGAACTGGCCGTAGCGCAAGCGCAGCAGGCGCTGGTCGACACCGATGCCGTCGGAGCGTTCGCGGTAGTCATCCGGGCTGATCGCCGGCTTTTCCTCCAGCAGCGCCTCGGCATCGATGATGATCTGACGCTGGCTGCGGAAATACGCCGGCAGGGTTTTCTTGACCAGGCCATCGAGGCCGGTCACGTCGATGCCGGGGTCGGGCGGCCAGCGCAGGATGAAGCTCGGGCTGCGCGTGGTCTGGGGCGCCGGCGTGCGGCGGTCGCTGACGCTGAGCTGCACGATCACGTCGTCGCCCTCGACCAGGCCGACCGCGTCGAGGTCGATCTCGTGTGTGTAGCGTCGCTGGGTCGCGCCGCCGCGGCCGCGCAGCGAGAGGGTCTGCTGGGTCGAGGTGATGTTCTCGCCGCTGCCTTCGGTACGGGTGATGCGCAGTCGCGCGGTCGATGCCAGGCCGTGGTCGTCGCTGGCCTCGAACGCGAGCGCCCAGCGGCGCTGTCCCGGAGCGAGCAGGGTCAGGTTGCGCTGCGGCCGCACTGCGTCCACTTGCGGGGGGCGGTCGGGCACGACCTCGATGCGGTGCAGTGGCTCGCCGGACTGGGCCGATGCCAGCGGATGCTCCAGCGCGATGCGGTACAAGGCCGATTGCTCGAGGCGGCGAAGCCCGGTCCAGGCATCGCCCTGGCGCTCCAGCGCCAGCCGCTGTCCGTCATGGAAGACCAGCTCGGCGCGCTGCGGCATGGGCGCGAACCGCAGCGTCCACTGCAGCGTCGAGCCCTCGGCCACCTTCGCCGCCAGCGCATCGACGCTGCGCGCGGGCAGGCCGGTGTAGGGCGGCGGTTCGATGTCGATGCGCTGTTCTAGCAGCTGTGGAGGCAGGCTCGCCGCGGCCGCTTCGGGGGGCACAAGCCCATTGCGCCCGCCCGGTGCCGAGGGCGCGGGCCACAGCGCGATCGCGGCAAGGCAGGCCGCGGCAAGCAGGGCGCTCGTGGCGATCGGGCGCACCCGCCACGGTGCACGCAGATCGGGCGGGGCAGCGGCCTGCAGACGCTGGCGCAAGCGCTCGCGTTGCAGGCGTTCGAGGGCGCTGGCCGGCGGCGAACGCATCAGCAACAAGCCTGCGCTGTCGTCCATGTCCTGGCGCCGGGCATTCAGCGCGCGTGCCAGCCAGCGATCGTCGAACTGCCGTGCGGCGATCCAGAGCAACGAGGCGGTGATCACCAGCGGCGCCGCCATCACCAGCGCGGACCACGGCATCGCCAGAGTTCGTGCCAGCGTCGCGGCGGCGATCAGCCACGGCGCCGCGAGCAGCCCGGTCCGTGCGAGCGCGCGGTGCACCGCGGCGCGGCGCGCCTGGCGCAGCACGGCGTCGGCGTTCATCGCGCCCACCTGCGGCGGGGGCCATTGGCCACCCAGCGTTCGGCCAGGAACAGCGCTGCGATCAGCACCACCAGCCAGGGGGCGAGCGGACTTGGCGCCGGCGGATACGCGGCGGCACCGGTGCGTGGGGCGTAGGCGCTGGCCTGCACCCGCGCCGGTGGCGGCGATGCGGGCGCGAACAACTGCTGCAGCCGTTGCGGGAAGTCCGGCTCCAGCAGATCGGGCATCGCCGCCGGCAGCAGCGCGCGCTCCAGGCGCATGACGCGGCCCTGGCCCAATCGCATGCCGCGCACCAGCGGGCCACGCTCGTCGCGCCACAGCACCGCGGCGCCGGCCGGGTCGAACTGCGGGAGCTCGGCCTGCGCATCGAGCAGGGCGACGCCGCCGGCGGCGATCCACTCGCGCACCGTCGCCGGCAGTGGGCCGGGCACCAGCCACACCAGGTTGCGTACCCCGCCACCGAATTCCTGCGAGGCCGGTGCGATGCGGACCGGCGACGGCGCTGACGTGGCCGCGCGCGAGCCTTCGGTCGCCTGCCAGGCCGCACCGGCCGCGCGCAGGTAGCGCAACGATGCGCTGCGCTCGGGTGTATGGCGCACGGTCAGCATGGGCGCCGGCGGCGCGGTGATGGGTTCGATTTCCGGCGGCGCCGACGGCAGCACCCGCCACTCGACCGGGCGGCTGAGCCGCGGTCGCTCGGCATCGGCGCCATCCAGCACGGCCGGGACCAGCACGGTCAGCGGCGTGCCGGCGGGCAGGGTCGCGTCGAGTTCGCGCAGCAGGCTGGCGACTGAAGCAGCGGCCGGACGGTCGGGCGACTCCGCGGCCGGATCGAACGCCGGAAAGCCCGGGGCCAGCCAGCGAGCGTGCATCTCGCGCGCATCGATCTGGTCACGCGCAGCCGCGACCTCGACGCCCGGTGCAAGCACCACCCATGGCGTGCGGTCGGGCCGCCCGAACAGCACCGGCCCGGCCAGCAGAAGCGCCAGCGCGGTGAGCAGCAGCAGGCGCAGCAACAGCAGCAGGTACTCCTCCAGCTGGAATCTGCGACGCGGCTGCGGCTGCGCCTGCAGCCAGCGCAACGCGGCAAACTCGACCGTGCGCTGCTCGCTGCGGCGCGCGATATGGATCAGCAGCGGCACCAGCAGCGCCGCCAGCGCCGCCAGGCCGATCGGCAGCAACAGCGAAAAGCTCATGCGCGCCCCGGCCCGGTCGCGAACAGGCGGCGCAGCGGCGCATCGAGTGCCTCGTCGAGCACGTATTCGACATGGCGGATGCCGCTGGCGGCGAGCCGCGACGCCAGCGCCGCCCGCGCGGCGGCCGCCACGTCGGGCACGCGGTCGTCGAGGGTCACCAGGACCGTGACGTCACCGCGCGTCGGGACACCGGCCGCGGCGGAGCCCGCCGTCGGCGAGGCCGCCGCGCCGGCGCCCGGGATCAGCAGGGACACGGCGAGGGCCGCGGGGACCAGTCGACGCACGGAGCGCTCCGGGGCAGGGGGACGCGGACGCGGTGCCCCCCGCACCACGAGCGGCGGACCGCCGCCTGGCACGTCCAACGTCCGGAGCCCGCGAACTACTCCCGACGGAGAGCAGCGAGCACCTCGCGCGCCGCCTGGGCCGGCGTCATCCGGTCGGCGTCGACGATCTGGTGGGCGGTCTGCTCGTACAGCGCAGCCCGCGCGTCCGACATCGCCTGGAGGGTCGCCA
>JAHWKC010000105.1 GCA_019348095.1 Pseudomonadota bacterium
GTGTACGTCTACTCGCGTTGAAGAGCTCGTCGGGCGGGTTTCAACCCGCCGATCCCAGCCGAGGTGGCGGATTGAAGCTCGTCCGACGCATTGCGTCCACCTCCGCAACACAGGTTTTCGCTTGCGACGCTGGGCCCTTCACCACTCCGGCGCCATCCTGATCACAGCGCCGCCATCGGCGCGACGCGATCCACAGGAGCCAGCCATGCCCACCGTCACCTCCGACACCACCCGCGCTCGCATCGTGCGTACCGTGCGCGGGCAGCCCGCGTCCGATGGCGCCGGGGTCAAGCTCACCCGCGTCATCGGCAGCCCGCAACTGCCAGACCTGGACCCCTTCCTGCTGCTCGACGAGTTCGGCACCGACCGTCCCGAGGACTACCTCGCCGGATTTCCCGAGCACCCGCACCGCGGGTTCGAGACCGTCACCTACATGCTCGACGGTCGCATGCGGCACAAGGACAACCACGGCAACGAGGGCGTGCTGGTGCCCGGCAGCGTGCAGTGGATGACCGCCGGCCGCGGCCTGGTGCATTCGGAGATGCCCGAGCAGCTCGAAGGCCGCATGCGCGGCTTCCAGCTCTGGGTCAACCTGCCTGCGCGCGACAAGATGACGGCGCCGCGCTACCAGGAATTCGCGCCCGAGCGTATCCCTCAGCTGCAACCGGCCGAAGGCGTGAGGTTGAAGCTGATCGCGGGCGTGGTCGGGCAGGCGCAGGGACCGATCGCGCAGCCGGCGACCGAGCCGGTATACCTGGATATCGAGCTGGCGCCCGGCGCCGGTTGGGAGCACCCGCTGCCCGAAGGCCACAGCGCGTTTGCGTACCTGTTCGAGGGCGGGGCGGTGATCGGTGCTGGCGAAGCGGCGCGCCCGCTGGCTGCGCAGGAGCTGGCGGTGCTGGGTGGTGGCCCAGTGTTCCAGGTGCAGGCCGGCGATGCGGGCGCGCGCCTGATCCTGGTCGCTGGGCGCCCGCTGCGCGAGCCGGTTGCTCGCCACGGGCCGTTCGTCATGAACACCCGGCAGGACCTGATGCAGGCATTCGCCGATTTCCAGGAAGGGCGGTTCTGACGCCAACGCCGCATGGCGAAGGCGGCGTGCCCATCTGTGCCTCGGAAAACCGGTCCGTGCTACTGGCCGGCCGCCACTTGCGTGCTGCGGTCGGGGCCGAACTGCAGGCTCTGGGTCAGCTGGAACGCGCGGTCGAGCTGCTCGCCCGAAGGGGACTGCAGCCAGATATGCGCGACACGTCCATCGTCGAGTTCGAGCAGCGCCTCGCGCGCCTCGATGTTCGGCCGGGTCGCGATCTCGGCGCGGTACCACTGCACCGATCGCCCGTCGATGCGGCCCTGCTCCTCCCGGTTTCTGCGCTTGGGTTGGAACGGCGAATCCGCAGCGATGTACAGCCCGAACGCCTCCGACTCGTCCGCGCGCAGCGCCCGGCAGAAGTCCGAACTGCCGCTGCCGCGGTGTTCCCAAGTCAATCCCGCCTCGGCGGGCAGTCGCGGACATGCCCCCGGGTCTTGTGCCTGGGCCGGCGCCGCCAGCCCCGCCAGCAGCAACATCGGCATGCAAAACGCCGTCTTGTTCATGTGATAGCCCCCTGTTCGCGTCCAGACGATGCCTGTCGCGTCTCCGACCTTAGTCCACTCCCCGGGCATTGACAAATCATGCCCATTCAGTGTTGCGATTGGTCGCAAAGGGCGATGCAGAACGGCCGCGATGTTCTGCATCGCGCGATGCCGTACGAAGGGCGAGGGCGAAACGCACTGCATCGACCAGGCCCCCGCGGCGCTGCCCGGCAAGCGGCCAACGCACGGACAGCGCCGCGCCAGAATCGCCCGGAAGGAGGGCCGTTATCAGGCTGCGCTGCCGGCGACCACCGGTGGAGCGTCGACGTACTCGGCCTTCTCGCCACCGTGGGCATCGAATATCCGGCGATGCGCCCGGTATGACCACGCATCGCCGCGGGTGTAGTACTCGGCCACCCACGACTGCAGTGCGTCCAGCATCGAGTTCTGCTGCTCGATCGAGGCGTACTTGTGCGGCTCCCAAGGGCGCCTGCGGTTGTTCGCCTGGCATGCCGCCAACCCCGGATTGAGGAAGACCAGCCCGGTGCAGTGCGCGGACGCACGTTCGATGAGTTCGCCGTAACAGCCCTCGATCACCCAGGCCGCCTCGGACGACAGGAACTCACCCAGCGAGGCGGCGATCGCCTGCGCCGCGCGCTGGACGGCAATCCGGCCCGGCTCCCACACGATGGAATCCAGGTCGAGGTGTGCCAGGCCGTGCGCATCGGCGAGTGCCTTGGCGTAGGTGCTCTTGCCCGAGCCGGAGTTTCCGAAAACCAGGATCTTCATGGATGAGGTCGCTGCCCGGATCGAGCCGACGGCACACTGCTGCACTCCAGCCGACGGAACACTGTCGGGGAATGCGCGATGGAGGCTCCCGCACTTCCTTTCCGCGCCGCATGATTGAATTAAGCCGAACCACGAAGCGGCTTTGGCCTGGACGAATTGCTAGGCACCAGAGGTTAGCAGCTCCACCTGCGGCACCCACAGTTGCTGCCACCGGCCGGCTTTTTCCTCGGCACTCAGCGTTTGCGGCGATACCGGCAGGGGCGGTCCCAGTGCCGGCGGGTCGTCCAGGCAGCTGGCATTGGCGGCGCCGTAGGTGATGCCCTGGTGCTTGTACAGCACCGCCACCAGCACGCCGCACCGACTGCAGGTTACGAACTGGGCGGTGCCCGTCCCTTGCCGGTATAGCGCAGGGGCGGGGCTGTCCGCCTCGATCCGAAGGGTGCCGTGCGGATCAGACAGCCACGAAGCGCCATGCTTCCGGCAAAAGCTGCAGTCGCACGCACGGGGATTGAGGCTCAACGCAGGCGCGGGGCTGGCGAAAAAAAGCCTGACGGCGGCGCAGTGGCAGCTCCCACGAAGCCTGGTTACGCATTCCGCATGCGACATGGCGGCACCTTGAGCTAACGCCCGCGTCAAGCCGAGCAGCCAATCGGCTTTGGCTTGAACGAATAGTCAGGCCGCCGCCGCTGCGTGGCCCGGCCGCCAACCAAGCAGGCGGGCCGGTAGAAGCAGAATGGCCTGCAAGAGCGCGAACAGAGCAGAGAACGTAATCCCCACCAGGCGAAACGGCAGGGCGAGCAGCCAAGCGATTGGCCACACGACCAGGGCCAGCAGCGCCAGCGGCCAGCACAGGACAAAGAGAATGCACCAGACAACCGTGGCGATGAGTGCTTTCATAACGTTGCTCCTTCTGGTCCGGTAAGCGGGACCGGACTTGGACCCGAAAGGCTTGCAGTCCCGGTGCGTGGCGGCAACCGGTACCCGACGGAACGGCCGGAGCACTGGATCAAGCGCCCAATAGGGCGACCAAATTCCCGGAGGCCCAGCTCCCGGATCGCGCCACGCCGCAAAGCGGCTTCAGTTGTTACGGCGATGCCAATTTCTAGCACAGAGTGTTTGAAGTACTCATGTTCGCCAGACCCTATAGCGCGATGCTACGGCTTGTTTGGTTTGCTTCTTCCACCGTGGTCAAGATCGAATCCAGCTGCGCGCGATCAAGGAAGCGGCCGTCGACGATCACGCCTTCGATGGCCCGTGTATTGGCGATATCCTCCAGCGGGTTGGCGCGCAACAGCACCATGTCGGCGCGGTATCCCGGCGCGATCCTGCCGGCTTCCTGGTTCATCCGCTCCGCAGGCGTGGCGGTGGCCGAACGCAAGCTCTGCGCCGGGCTTAGCCCAGCCTCGGTCAAGGACTTCAACTCGTCGTGCAGGGAGAAACCCGGAACCGCCCCGGCCGTATTGGCGTCGGTGCCGGCCATCACGTGCACGCCCTTGTCGCGCATTGCCCGCAGGAGAATGCGATGTGCCTCGGCGAAGGTCATCCAGTAGGCCGCCGCCGCCTCGCGTTCGGCAGGGCTGGCCTCCAGGCCGATCTCGTAAGCGTTGTTTCCGGGAAGCCAGCCCTTTGACAGCGGCGTCCCCTCGACCAGCCCGGGATTGGCGTACCGCAGCTCTATCTCCTCGACCAGATCCGCCGGGGCGACCTTCTGCCGCGCAATGCTCTCGATCAGCCACAGGGAGGACACCACCGCGATGTCATGCTCCGCCAGCTTCGCGGCCACCTCGTTGCTGCGTCGTGCAACGAATTGGAGGTACTCGTCCGCGTTGGCATTGGTGAAGAAGCCGAACTCCGCATTGAGCGCCTTCGCGATCTCCTCGATGTGCGAAAGCTCGCTTTGCCCGGATGTCCAGAGCGCATCGAGCGGGACCGACACCGGAAAATGTCCGATTAGCGCAATGCCTGACGCCGACGCAGCCCGATCAATCTCCCGGTATGTCTCCTCGTCGAGGATGCTTCCCAGCTTGACCGCATCGTAGCCATCCCCGGCTAGCGAGCGGACCACTGCCTCGGCATGCTCTGGCCGCCGGACGTTGATCCGGTTGCGCGTCCAACGCTGAAAGTGACCGGCAAACCATTCCCGGCTTTCCAGCTTCTCCGATCCCACGAATACTTGCGGGCCCAGGCGCCCCGCCTCGATCTCGTCGCGCCAGACCAGGTGATCCGCGTTGCCGCTCATCTCGCGGATGCCCGTGACCCCGTTGGCCACATAGATCAACAGGTCGTTTGGGCTCTGCTTCAGATGGACATGGGCGTCGACCAGCCCGGGGATCAGATAGCGCCCGTTGCCGTCGACCAGGTTGACGCCCTCGGGGAGTTCCAACCTCTCTCCGACGGCCACGACTCCGCCTTGGTCGAACAGCACGGTGTGGCCGCCGATCATCGTATTCCCGTCCGCAGACAGGACATGGACATCGGTGATCGCCGTGGGCCCGGATATCGCATCGAAGCCGGCGTGATCGACGACCGCCGTATCAGCCCCGGCAAAGCGCCTGAGCTGATGATCGACCCACACGATGGAGGTCGCGCAGAGCGCCAGCACCAGCAGGAGCGAGAGCAGGGTCCACTTCTTGACTGGTGCAGCACTGATCATGCGGTCCGTCCCAACCTCGTGGCCGCCCGTGACGGGGCAGGTGGAGAGATTGGGATCCCGGAAAGTGCTCGGCAACGCGCTTGCGACGAAACCGAGCCAGGCTCCGACGAAATCAGGGAAATCAGCGACGAGCCACCTGCGGTCTAGTGCTGGTTAAGTAGCGCGGCGAAGCGGCGCCGGTACGCCGGCAAAACGCGAAGGCCGACCCGGCCAGCCGACGGCGCGGCCATGCAGGGGCGCTGGGAGGGCTACCGAACGCGGCGGCTTACGGTTGGCATGCCACCCGAATCGTGCCGACCTCACTCCCTTTCGGGGCGATCTGAAGCCAGCACGGAAAGCTGGTGTAGTACTCCCAATAAGTGGCGCCATCTTCTCGTTTCACCAGTTCGGGCTCTCCATAGAGCCGGAGGGCGCTCTCGAGCGGGTCGCCGGGGCACAGGCCCGCAGGTGTGCAGGCCTGCGGGCTTTCGCTGAACAAACTTGCGGCAATCTCGTCACTGAAGGAAACGACGAGGTGCGGGTAGCGCAGATGTCGATCGAGGTAATCCAACTCCTCGGAGACATTGGCAGGTTCACCCAGGCGTTCACGGACCTGTTGTTCCGTAGCGTCAATGGAGATCCCACCCAGCGCCAGTTCGGCGTGGGGAATGCCCTGCGGCGCACAGAAGGCCCCGACCGGGAGTGCGATAGCGACGGACGCGAGGAGATGCCTCATACCGCGCAACGCCTGAACCACGCCGGCCGGCGCGCGGCTGCGCCTGATGGATTGATGGAACAAGCGCCGATGATCATGCGGGCACCTGTTGCCATCGGTAGTAGCGCTCGTGGGCGAGGGCGAGCAGCCCCAGATCTTCCCGTGTATCGCCATAGGCATAGATCCGGCCGTATCTGGAAAGCTCGAAGGCCTCGCGAACGCGGCGCGCCTTTTCCTCGCCCACGCATTGGCGGCCGTGATAGCGACCGGTAAGCATGCCGTTTCGCTGCTCCAGGGACGAGCAAATAAGACCAACTTGATGCTGTCGGCACCAGTGACGCAGATAGACATCGAAAGCGCCCGAAACCACCACAACCGTGTCGCCCTGGCGCTTGTGCCAATCGATGCGCTCCATGGCTTCGGGGCGAACCACCGGCGGGAGGGCGAGCCGGGCGAAGGCAAGCCCATGTTCTTCCAGCCTGGCGAGCGGAACCCCGGAGAAGCCAAGCCGGACGACGGCGGCGCGCACGATGGTGCCCGGCACAAGGCCCAGCTTGTAGCCGACGATCAACGGCGCAAGGAGAACTTTGCCAGTAACGAGACGACGGGGCTCGACGGCACAATGCATGAAAGCGGGCAGCATCTCCCGCGTAGTGATCGTTCCATCGAAGTCAAACAGCGCCAGGTTCATGTCGCCGTGGTGCTCCCCGCAGGCTCCAACGATCGAGTTAAGCCGAGCCTCGAAGCGGATCCGGCTTGAATGAGCGGTTGGGTGCGCGCCGCCTTAATGCCCACAACAGCATTCCGAGCGCCAACAAGTTGATGCCAAGCTCGCCCGTGTTGGTCCATTCGACTGTGATGTTTAGATGCCCACCAAGCCAGACCGCATAGAAGAACCACGGCGTCTGAAAGGAGGGGATTTGAATAGAAAACACTACGATGCCGAGCGTCCGAGCCCACCCCAGGCCACGCAGCGAACCCAGACCCGCAATGAGCGCGGCGAGGCTCGCAGGCCCCAAGGCGAGGAGTACGCCGAGGGAAGGTCCCGCTGTAACCGCGAGCCACACAGCCACCGCAGTACCGGCGATGGCTTGAAATATGAGAAAACCGGCAATGAACTTGTCTTGTTTGATCATCGATACGCCCCCCACGCCCCTAACCCCTATTTAGCCAACCCAGGAAGCGGCTTCGGGTTGGCCGGCTGTTACGCCGCGGCAGCCCGACCAGCGACAAGCGGGCGCCGCCTGGCTGCAATGGGACCGATCGGGCAATTCTGCAGCAACGCGAAAAATCGCCAATTTGCTACCGCTGGCGGTTAGCAAGCCGATACTCAACGCCCAACCACCACACGTCAAAATCCGACTGGTCTCCACGTAGCTGCGGAGTACGGTCCCACTGCAAACGCAGCGACCATGGCGCATCGAAGTGCAGGCGCAAGCCCAGACCATAAAAAGCGCCAGAACTGCTGTCCGTGGATCTCAAATTGGTGTTGAGGGAGCGCACTTGGCTTTCCGCTTCGGTGTGCGCAATCCCCGCCTTGGCATAGGCCTCAATCCGCTGGCCGAGTGGGATGCTTCCTACAAGAGTCACATCCCAACGTGTGCCCGAAACACTTATATCCTGCGGAAAGGCCTCCGGAACACAAACCTCTGGACAATCTGAGCGATAGCTGTAGTCACCCAGGTCAGCATAAGCCGTCTCGATCCCAAGGTAAGGGTTCACGCGGTAGCCGCCGTGGACCGCAAAAACGGTATCGGATAAGTC
>JAHWKC010000106.1 GCA_019348095.1 Pseudomonadota bacterium
CAGCCCGAGCCGCAGCCCGAACCGGAGCCGCAGCCCGAACCGGAGCCCACCCCCGTGCCGCCGCCGGCGCAGGGCCCGGAGCCGAAGCCCGATGCGGGCGCGGGCGATCTCACCTTCGGTCTCGCGCTCGCCTACGAGGACGGCCGCGTCGTCGACTACGCCTACAAGCCGGACGAGCCGGCGAGCGACCTCGTCACGAACGAGGTCTTCGTCTTCGACCCCGCGCCGGCGCTCGACCTGCTCGACGAGCTCGGCGCGGCCGCCGGGGACGAAGGCCTGTCCGACCTCGGGGACGAGCTGCTCCCGCGACTGGTCAAGGAGGGCGGTGCGCGCGAGCACCGCTTCGAGGGCTACTGGCGCGACGTCGGCACGGTGCAGGCGTACTGGGCGGCGCACATGGACCTGCTCGACGACCGCCCCCCCTTCGATCCTGGAGACCCCGACTGGCCGGTGCTGACCGTCGGGGGGCACCGCCGGCCGGCGCGCGTACGCCCCGGTGCCGACCTCGATGACGCCCTGCTGTCCCCGGCCGCCGACGTGGCCGGCGCCGTACGCCGCTCGGTGCTCTCGCCGGGGGTCGTCGTCGAGGCGTGGGCCGAGGTCGTCGACAGCGCCGACCCGGAGGCTGCCGAGGCGGCCCGCCGCAGCGCCCGGCTCGCGCGCAGCCGCCTCAGCTGATCCCGGACGACGGCGCGGACGGGCGCTGTCGGGGGGCGCCTCTACGCTCGGGCGGGTGCTGAGCCTGATGGACACCCGGACCCGGCGCGTCGAGCCCATCGAGCCCCTCACTCCGGGGCTGCTGACCGTCTACGCCTGCGGGCCGACCGTCTACCGCTACGCCCACGTCGGCAACCTGCGGACCTTCCTGCTCACCGACCTGATCCGTCGCACGGCCGAGAAGCGCGGCCTGCGGGTGCGGCTGGTGCAGAACATCACCGACGTCGGCCACCTCGCCGACGACACGGCCATCGACTCCACCGGCGAGGACAAGCTGCTCGCGCAGGCACGGCTGGAGGACAAGAGCCCGTTCGTCATCGCCCGCTTCTACGAGGACGCCTTCCACCGCGACCTCGCGCTGCTGAACGTCCGTCCCGCGGACGCCTATCCCCGCGCGTCGGAGTGGATCGACTCGATGATCGCGCTGATCTCGCGCCTCGTCGACGACGGCCACGCCTACGTCGGGGAGGACGGCTCGGTCTACTTCGCCGCGCAGAGCTACTCGTCGTACGGCCAGCTGTCCGGCAACCGGCTCGAGGACCTGCGGGCCGGCCGGATCCCGATCTACGAGCCGGGCCTGGCGGACCTCGTCAAGCGCAACGCCCAGCGGCTGACCGTCACCACCGAGATACGCGAGGTGACGGCGCGCGCCGGCATCGTCTTCGTCTGCGTCAACACACCGCCGATGTACTCGGGCGACGCCGACCTCTCCGCGGTCTACTCGGTCGTCGAGGCGATACCGGCCTCCGACCGGCACGCGCTCGTCATGAAGTCGACGGTGCCCGCCGGCACCGGCGCCTCCATAAAGCGGGTGCTCGCCGCTGAGGGCAAGCAGGGGCTGTCGTACGTCTCGTGCCCCGAGTTCCTCAAGGAGGGCGACGCGGTCGGCGATTTCATGCGCCCCGACCGGATCGTGATCGGCGCCAGCAGCGAAGCCGCGGTAGAACCGCTCAAGCGCCTGTACGCGCCGTTCAACCGCAACCACGACCGGGTGGTGGTGATGGACGTGCGTTCGGCTGAGCTGACCAAGTACGCCGCCAACGCGATGCTCGCCACCAAGATCAGTTTCATGAACGAGATCGCCAACATTGCCGAGCGGGTCGGCGCCGATGTCGAAATGGTGCGCCAGGGCATTGGCTCGGACCAGCGCATCGGCTGGCAGTTCATCTATCCCGGCGCCGGATACGGCGGCTCGTGCTTTCCCAAGGACGTGCAGGCGCTGGCGCGCACCGCGCAGCATCTCGGCTATGAGCCGCAGTTGCTCGGCGCGGTCGAGTCGGTCAACGAACGCCAGAAGAGCCACCTGTTCGAGTTGATCACCCGGCACTACAGCCAGAGCCTGGCCGGCAAGACATTCGCGGTGTGGGGACTGGCGTTCAAGCCAAACACCGACGACATGCGCGAAGCCTCCAGCCGGCGCCTGCTCGCGCATCTGTGGGAGGCCGGCGCGCGGGTGCAGGCCTACGACCCGGAAGCCGGCGATGAAGCCCGCCGCGTGTTCGGCGAACGCGACGACCTGGTGTTGTGCGACTCGGAGTACGCTGCCGTCGACGGTGCCGACGCGCTGGTGGTGGTGACCGAATGGAAGCAGTTCCGCAGCCCCGATTTCGGGCGCCTGCGTGCTTCGCTGCGCGACGCGGTGATGTTCGACGGGCGCAACCTCTACCAGCCCGACGACGTCGAGGCGGCGGGGATCGGCTACTACGGCATCGGGCGTGGCCGCTCGATCACCCATCGCCGGCAATGACGGCTGGCATCGAGCAGCGCGTGGTCGAACTGGAAACCCGCCTGGCGTTCCAGGAACATGCGCTGGGTGAATTGAGCGACGCGCTAGCGGCTGCGCGCGACGAGGAAGCGCGCAATACTCTGCTGCTGCACCGGGCGCTGGAGGAGTTGCGGCAACTGCGCATGTCCTTGTCCGCCGATCCGCAGTCGCCCGATCCGGCCAGCGAGCCGCCGCCCCCGCATTACTGAACGCCGCAATGACCGACAGCCTCCGCAACCAGTTGATGGGACTGGGCTTCAAGCCTCCCCAGCCAGAAGCCAAGCCCGCACGCAGGCCCGAGGACCGGCCTGCGCGCAAGCCCGACCCGAAGCGCGCGCGCCACGAGGGGCAGCCCCAGCGGCCGCATGAGCGCGGCCGCGGCGCCGGCGCTCCTGCGGGCGGGCGCAACGCAGCCCCGGCGCGGAGCGGGGCCAGGCCGGGCCAGGCCCGTCCGGGGCAGGGCAAGCCGCGCTCGCGCGAGGACATCGATCTGGCCAAGGCCTATGCGATCCGTGCCCAACGCGAGAAGGACGAGCGCATCGCGGCGGAAAAGGCCAGGCAGGAAGAAGCACGCCAGCGCCGCGAAGCCCGGGCGAAGCTGGCCGAACTGGTCAAGGGCAAGGCGCTCAACGCCGCCGACGCCGAGATCGCGCGGCACTTCCCCTATGGCGGCAAGATCAAGCGCATCCACGTCACGCCAGCGCAGCTCAAGTCGCTCAACGCCGGCGAGCTTGGCGTGCTGCAGATGGACGGCCGCTATCTGCTGGTCACCGCCGAGCTGCTGGCGCAGGCCGAGCAGGTGTTTGCGCCCGCGGTGGCGCTGAAGGTCGACCCGGACGCGCCGGCCGAGGACGACCCCTACGCCGATCCGCAGTACCAGGTCCCCGACGACCTGGTCTGGTAAACGCTGCGGAGCACCGGTGAGGCTGGATGCCGCCGCGGTTCCCACCGATAACCCACGTTTCCACCAGAGCCTTCCTGCCATGTCGCGAACCTCGTCTTTCCGGCTCCGACGGCTGCGTCGTGGCTTTGCGCAACTGGCGATGCGGCTTGTGTTCGGTACGTCGAAGCCATCGGATGGCGCTCCGCTGCCGCGTGCGGGGATCTACCGGATACTGGTTTGTCACATCAGTCACACCCTGGGCAACGCGCTGCTGCTGACGCCGCTGATCCAGGAGTTGCAAGCGGCCTACCCGGGGGCGCGGATCGACATCGTCACCCGCAGTCCGGTGGCCGAGGCGATCTACGGCCGCTATTTCAACGTCGGTCGCATCTTCAAGCTGCCCGGGCACGGCTTCGGCCATCCGTGGCAATACCTGCGCCAATGGCGTGGGCTGCGCCGCGAGCACTACGACCTGGTGGTCGATCCGGATCCGCAGTCGCAGACCGGACGGCTGCTGACGATGATGGCCAAGGGCCGGCGCACGCTTGGCTTCGACAGCCCCAAGAAGAGCGGCGAGGTGACGCATTCGGTCGCCATCGCCGATGCGCCGCGAAGCGTCGGGCAACGTTCGGTGTTCCTGCTGCGTGCCGCGCTCGGCCAGGTGCCCGGGCGTGCACCGTATCCGGTGCCCGACATTCGCCTCGACGCGCGCGAGCGCGAGCAGGGGCGCGAAGCGCTCGCGCGGTTGCTTGCATCGCATGGATTGTCGCCGGCGCCCAACGGTGTGATCGGTGTTTTCGCCAACGCGACCGGCGGCAAGCTGCTTCCCACCGACTGGTGGGCGCAGTTCCTGCAGACCCTGGAGCCGCTCAGCGAGGGGTACCACATCGTCGAAATCGTGCCCGCGTTCGGTCGTTCGCTGCTCGGGTCGCGCTATCCGGCGTATTTTTCCAGCGACCTGCGCAAGCTTGCCAGCGTGTTGTCGGCCTTGTCGGTATACGCAAGCGCCGACTGCGGGGTCATGCATCTCGCCTGCGCATCGCGCGCGCCGACCTACGGCATCTTCACTGCGACCGATGCCGACGAATGGGGTGGTTACGGTCCGGGCAACCATGTGATCCGTGCGTACGACATGGCGCCGGCGGACGTCGCAAGAGAGCTCATCCATATCGCGAACGGCAAAGAAGTTGCGGTTGCACGCGCGGAGGCGCTCGTCGCGAGCCCAGTGCTGCCTGCAGGCTAGTCCGGGTCGTAGTCCAGGTTCGCCGCCAGCCAGCGCTCGGCCTGTGCGAGGTCCACGCCCTTGCGCTTCGCGTAGTCCGCCGCCTGCTCCCTGGTGACCCGTCCGACCACGAAGTACTGGCTGCCCGGGTGGCTGAAGTAGTAGCCCGACACTGCCGCCGCCGGGGTCATCGCGAAATTCTCGGTCAGCTGCATGCCAGCATTGGCCTCTGCGTCCAGCAGCCGGAAAATCGTCGCTTTCTCGCTGTGCTCAGGGCAGGCCGGGTAGCCGGGCGCCGGGCGGATGCCGCGGTACTGCTCGTCGATCAGCGCCTGGGCGTCGAGCGACTCGTCGGCGGCATAACCCCAGAACTCGGTGCGCACGCGCTGGTGCATGCGCTCGGCCAGGGTCTCGGCGAGGCGGTCGGCCAGCGCCTTGAGCAGGATCGCGTTGTAGTCGTCGTGGTCGGCCTCGAAGCGGGCCACGTGCGGTTCGATGCCGATGCCGGCGGTGACTGCGAACGCGCCGACCCAGTCCTGCTTGCCCGAGTCCTGCGGCGCGATGAAGTCGGCCAGGCAGAAGTCGGGGCGCTCGGCCGGCTTGTCGGCCTGCTGGCGCAGAAAGTGAAGCGTGGTCGGATCCGCCATCCCTGTAGGAGCGGCTTTAGCCGCGATCGGATTTCCGGACCCCGGCACGATCTCAGCATCGGTCTGAACCGGCTTCGCGGCTGAAGCCGCTCCTACGCCCCGAACGAAGTCCCCTTGGGGGACAGATGCAACGAGCACATCGTCACCGACACTGTTCGCCGGCCACAGCCCCAGCACCGCCTTCGCGGTCAGCCACTTCTCATCGACGATGCGCTTGAGCATCGCCCGGGCGTCGCTGAACAACTCGGTCGCCTGCGCGCCGACGACCTCGTCGGTCAGGATCGCCGGGTATCGTCCGGCCAGCTCCCAGGACTGGAAGAACGGGGTCCAGTCGATCAGCTCGACCAGCTCCTGCAGCGGGTAATCATCGAACACGTGCAGCCCCGGTTGCTTCGGGGCCGGCGGGTCGTAGTGCGCCCAGTCGCCGTCGAAGCGCTGAGCACGCGCCTTTGCCAGCGGCACCAGGCGCTTGCCGTCCCCGCGGTTCCTGTGGCGTTCGCGGATTTCGGCGTAATCGGAGGCGTTGGCGGCGACGAACGGCGTGCGCAGATCGGCGCTGATCAGCGATTGCACCACGCCGACCGCGCGCGAGGCGTCCTTCACCCAGACCGTGGGCGCCTTGTAGTGCGGGTCGATCCGGAGCGCGGTGTGGGCGCGCGACGTGGTCGCGCCACCGATCAGCAGCGGCATCTCCAGGCCCTGGCGTTGCATCTCGCGGGCGACGTGGCTCATTTCCTCCAGCGACGGCGTGATCAGCCCCGACAGGCCGACCAGGTCGGCGTTCTCGGCGCGGGCCCGGTCAAGGATGACCTGCGCCGGCACCATCACGCCCAGGTCGATCACCTCGAAGTTGTTGCAGGCCAACACCACGCCGACGATGTTCTTGCCGATGTCGTGCACGTCGCCCTTGACCGTCGCCATCACGATCTTGCCCTTGGGCTTGCCGGTGTCGCCGGTGCGCAGCTTTTCCGCCTCGATGTAGGGCAGCAGGTGGGCGACCGCCTTCTTCATCACGCGCGCGGACTTGACCACCTGCGGCAGGAACATCTTGCCGGCGCCGAACAGGTCGCCGACTACGTTCATGCCGTCCATCAGCGGGCCCTCGATCACATCGAGTGGACGGCTGGCTTCGGCGCGCGCCTGCTCGGTGTCCTCGACGATCCACTGGTCGATACCGTGCACCAGTGAATGGCTCAGGCGCGCTCGCACGGGCTGCTCGCGCCAGCCCAGGTCCTCGACCCTCTTCTCGCCCTTCCGGCCCTTGTAGCGCTCGGCCAGTGCCAGCAACGATTCGGTGGCCTCGGCATTGCGGTTGAGCACCACGTCCTCGACCGCGCCGCGCAACTCGGCGTCCAGATCGTCATACAGCGGCAGCGCGCCGGCGTTGACGATGCCCATGTCCATGCCGGCGCTGATCGCGTGGTACAGGAATACCGCGTGGATCGCCTGGCGCACCGCCTCGTTGCCGCGGAACGAGAAGCTGACGTTGGAAACGCCACCGGAGACGTGGCTGTAGGGGAACCGCCGCTTGAGCTCGCGCGTGGCTTCGATGAAGGCCACCGCGTAGTCGTTGTGCTCGTCGATGCCGGTGGCGATCGCGAAGACGTTGGGGTCGAAGATGATGTCCTCGGGTGGAAACCCGACCTGCTCGGTCAACAGCTTGTATGCACGCGCACTGATCTCGACCTTGCGTTCGACCGTGTCGGCTTGGCCGTCCTCGTCGAACGCCATCACCACCACCGCCGCGCCATAGCGCCGCACCAGCCGCGCCTGGCGCAGGAACTCGGCCTCGCCTTCCTTCATCGAGATTGAGTTGACGATGCCCTTGCCCTGCAGGCATTTCAGCCCGGCCTCGATGACGCTCCACTTGGAGCTGTCGACCATCACCGGCACGCGCGCGATATCGGGCTCGGCGGCGATCAGGTTGAGGTAGGTCACCATCGCCTGTTCGGAGTCGAGCAGCCCCTCGTCCATGTTGACGTCGAGCACCTGCGCGCCGCTCTCGACCTGTTGCCGCGCGACCGCGACTGCCTCGTCGAAGCGGTCTTCCTTGATCAGCTTGCGGAACTGCGCGCTGCCGGTGACGTTGGTGCGCTCGCCGACGTTGATGAAGTTGCTTTCCGGCGTGATCTGCAGGGGCTCGAGGCCGCTGAGACGGGTCTGGCGGAGGAGGGTGGGGGGCATGTGCACGGCAGAGCCTTTTTGACGCGGATGAGCGCGGATGGACA
>JAHWKC010000107.1 GCA_019348095.1 Pseudomonadota bacterium
ATCGTGCGGATCTCCTCGTGCCCGAGCATCTTGACGAGGTTGGCCTTCTCCACGTTGAGTATCTTGCCGCGCAGGGCGAGGATCGCCTGCACCTCGCTGTCGCGCCCCTGCTTGCTCGTGCCGGCGGCCGAGTCGCCCTCGACGAGGAACAATTCCGTGTCCTCGTTGCTCTTGGAGCGGCAGTCGGCCAGCTTGCCGGGCAGGCTGTTGCCCTCGAGGCTGTTCTTGCGGCGGGTCAGCTCGCGGGCCTTACGCGCCGCCTCGCGCGCGCGCGCCGCATCGACGATCTTGCCGGCGATCGCGCGGGCCTCGTTGGGGTTTTCTTGCAGGAACTCCTCCAAACGTGCGCCGAACGTGCTCTCAACAACCGGCCTCACATCCGAACTAACCAACTTTTCCTTGGTCTGCGAGGAGAAGCTCGGATCCGGCACCTTGACCGAAAGCACCGCAATCATGCCCTCGCGCATGTCGTCGCCCGACAGCGCCACCTTGGCCTGCTTGGCGATCCCGTTCTGCTCGATGTAGTTGCTCAGCGTGCGGGTCAGCGCGGCGCGGAACCCGATCAGGTGGGTGCCGCCGTCCTTCTGCGGGATGTTGTTGGTGAAGCAGAACATCGTTTCCTGGTACGCATCGGTCCACTGCAGGGCGACATCGACCGTGATTCCGTGCATCTCACCGGTTACCGAGATGACATTGGGGTGCAGCGGGGTCTTGAGTTGCGCCAGGTGCTCGACGAAGGAGCGGATGCCGCCCTCGTACTGGAACACGTCGCGCTTGCCCTCGCCGCGCTCGTCGACCAGGGTGATCTTGACCCCGGAGTTCAGGAAAGACAGCTCACGCAGGCGTTTGGCGAGGATGTCGTAGTGGAACTCGACGTCGGTGAAGATCGCCACCGCCGGCTTGAAGCGCAGCAGGGTGCCGCGTTTGTCGGTCGCCTCCAGCTGCTTGAGCGGGTACAGCGGCTCGCCCAGGGCGTATTCCTGGCGGTGGTGGTGGCCGTCGCGCCAGACGTCCAGCCACAGATGCTCAGACAGCGCATTGACCACCGACACGCCGACGCCGTGCAGGCCGCCGGAGACCTTGTAGCTGTTGTCGTCGAACTTACCGCCGGCGTGCAGCACGGTCATGATGACTTCGGCCGCGGAAACGTTCTCTTCTTTGTGGATGTCGACCGGGATGCCGCGCCCGTTGTCGGACACGCCGACGGACCCGTCCTCGTGGAGCGTGACGATCACGTCGTCAGCGTGGCCGGCCAGCGCTTCGTCGATCGCGTTGTCGACCACCTCGAACACCATGTGGTGCAGGCCGGTGCCGTCATGCACATCGCCGATGTACATGCCCGGGCGCTTGCGCACGGCCTCCAGCCCTCGCAAGACGGTGATCTTGCTGGAGTCGTAGGCCTGGGAAGGAACGGGAGCGTCGGTCGACGCGTCGGACGAGGGATCGTGCTCGATCTGGGTCATTGCGGCAGCAGGCTCCGACGACGCATCCCGAGCGTGCCGGGGCGTCGAGACACATTAAATAGACGTGCGGCCAGTATAGCAGCCGGGGTTGCCCCCCAGTCCCCGCGTGAGGCCGCAAGCATCATGTTCGCAGCCCACCTCGGCCGGTCGCCAATCAGCAGGGGTGTGGCTGGGGTCGGGTCAAGGGGCACCTTCCAGTCGCACCACCTGCCCGCGTTCCACGTGGAACCTCGCGCCTGCCTGCACGCCAGCTTCGCCCAGCGACGGCGGCGGTTCGGTGCCGGTCAGGAACACCTGTACGGGAGTGCCTGCGAGTTTCTCGAGTACACGGCGCTGATGGCGCCGGTCCAGCTCGGAGCCTAGATCATCCAATGCGATCACCGGCCACTCGCCTGTGGTACTGGCATGGTGCGACGCTTGCCCGAGAATGGCCGCCAGCGCAGCCAGCTTGGCCTGCCCGCGCGACAGGGCTTCACGTCCGGGCAGCGCGGAAAACACCAGGCGCCAGTCGGCCCGGTGGGGGCCGACCGAAGTGAAGCCCGCGGCAAGATCGCGATCGCGCGCGAGCAGCAGCGCATCGGCGAGAGGATACTCGTCGCGACGCCACCCGGGGTGATACTCCAGGCGGGTGTCGGCGAGCTGCGGCGTCATCTCCGTCAGGGCTGCGGTGAAGTAGGGCTGCAGCGCTTCCAGATAGCCTTGCCGCAACCTGCCCAAGGGCTCGCCCGCCTCGGCAAGTTCGTGCTCCCAGGCCCCGAGTTGTGCGTCCGGGCGCCGCGTCTTGAGTAATGCGTTGCGCTGCTTCAAGGCGCGTAAATAGCGACGCCACAGCGCCAGGAAGTCACGTTCCACGTGGAACAGCCCCCAGTCCAGATAGCGCCGGCGGTTGTCCGCGCCTCCGGTGATCAGCGCGTGGCTGCCGGGCTCGAACGTAACCACCGCAGACGCGGCGCACAGCTCTCCCAGGTGCGACACGGCGGCGCCGTCGAGTCGTCCCTCCCAGCCATCGCCGCTGTGCCGCAGTCCGGCCTTGTGCACGCGGGTACCAGCCTTTACTGAGATGTCGCGATCTGTGCCGCTCCGGACCGAGGAGCAAGCTCCGTCGCGCCACTCGACAAAGACCTCCACGGCCGGCGCACCCGCCTTGATCACCCCATCGCGGACCCGGCCGCGGAAGCTGCGGCCGTACGCTATAAGGTGCAGCGCCTCCAGCACGCTGGTCTTACCCGCGCCGTTCTCGCCGGTAATCACATTGAGGCCGGGAGACGGTGCGAGGCTGACCTCGTCAAAGCGCCGCAGATTGCGGATATCGAGCCGGGTGACCTGCATGTCTTACTTTTCGGTTGACCCAAAGAAAGCGCCCGGACCAGCCGGGCGCGAATACTGCATGTGCGTTCCACGTGGAACCTAAACGGCAGGCTGCCCGCCACTCAGAGCCGCAAAGGCATCACCACGTGCCGGCACTTGTCGTTGGCGGCTTCGCGCAGCAGCGCCGAGGAGTTGGCATCGCGCAAGGCGAGAACCACCTGCTCGTCGCGCAGCGCGCTGAGGGCATCGAGCAGATAGTTGACGTTGAACCCGACCGCCAGGTCGTCGACCTTGGTCTCGGCCTCGACCTCTTCCTGCGCCTCTTCCTGTTCGGGATTGTGCGCGCTGATCTTGAGCTGGCCCGGCGAGACCTCGATCCGGACGCCACGGTATTTCTCGTTGGACAGGATCGCGGCGCGTTGCAGCGACGCGCGCAGAACCTCGCGATCGATCCGTACTTCCTTGTCCGCGCCGATCGGGATCACCGCTTCGTAGTCGGGGAAGCGCCCGTCGATCAGCTTGCTGGTGAAGGTGACATCGTCGCGCTTGACCCGGATATGGCCGCGGCCCATCTCGATCTCGATCTCGCGGTCGCCGCCCTCGAGCAGGCGCTGCAGCTCGGTCACGCCCTTGCGCGGCACGATGATCTGCCGTTTGGTCTGGGCGCTGCCTTCGTATGCGGCCTCGCACAGCGCCAGGCGATGGCCATCGGTGGCCACGCAGCGCAGGCTGTCCTCGCGCAGGTCGAACAGCAGGCCGTTGAGGTAGTAGCGCACGTCCTGCTGGGCCATCGCAAAGGCGGTGCGCTCGATCAGCTCCTTCAGCGAGGCCTCCGGCACGCGTACGCGTTCGGTCGCTTCGACCTCGTCGATGGAGGGGAAGTCATTGGCCGGCAGGCTTGCCAGGGTGAAGCGCGAACGGCCGGCCTGGACCGCCACCTTTTCGGCGGCCTGCGACACGGTGACCTTGCTGCCGTCGGGCAGGGCACGGACGATCTCGAACAGCTTGCGCGCAGGAATCGTGATCTCCCCGTCCTCGGCCTCATCGACCATGACCCGCGAGACCATTTCGACCTCCAGGTCGGTACCCGTCAGCGAGAGCTGGCCCTCGCGGACCTGCACCAGCAGGTTGGCCAGCACCGGCAAGGTCTGCCGGCGTTCGACCACGTTGACCACTTGCGCCAACGGTTTCAGGAAGATTTCGCGCTGCAGGCTGAAACGCATGTGGACCCCTTTACCCCATGGTGACTGGAGCCGGAAGGTCCAGTACGAAAGATTGGATAAATCAAAAGCTTGGTGGTGATGGTGCCGCCAAAACCCCGGGAAAACTCACCCAACGATCTGATATTAAAAGAAAAACTGCGATCATGAACCGCGGTAAAACCACCCTTGGAACGGCCTGACAACCTGTGGACAATTTCGGGTGGTCCAGGCGCCCTGCACTTTATCCACAACTTATAGGCATTTCATACACCCGTCACTTGCGCCGACCTCACTCGCTGAGCTTGCGGATCAGCTTGTCCCAATCCTCACGCAACTTGCCGTCGGTCTCCATCAACGTGCGGATCTGCCGGCAGGCGTGCAACACGGTGGTGTGGTCGCGCCCGGCGAACGCGTCGCCGATCTCCGGCAGGCTGTGCTCGGTCAGCTCCTTGGTCAGCGCCATGGCCATCTGGCGTGGACGGGCGAGCGAGCGGGTCCGCCGTTTCGACAACAAGTCCTTGATCTGAAGGCCATAGTAGTCTGCCACGGTCTTCTGGATGTTGGGGATGCCAATGGACTGTTGCTGCGCGCGCAGCAGGTCGCGCAGGGTTTCCTGGGCGAACTCGGGCGTGATCGCGCGTCCGGTGAAATTGGCACGGGCGGCCAGGGTGTTGAGGGCGCCTTCCAGGTCGCGCACGTTGGAGCGCATCTTCTTGGCCAGCAGGAACGCGACTTCCTCCGGAATCAGGGTGCCGCGCTCCTTGGCCTTGGACAGCACGATCTGCGCGCGGGTCTCGAAATCCGGTGGCTCGATCGCCACGCTCAAGCCCCAGGCCAGGCGCGACTTCAGCCGCGGCTCCAGCCCCTCGACCTCGCGCGGGTAGCGATCGCAGGTCAGGATGATCTGCTGCTTGCCGTCGAACAGCGCATTGAAGGTGTGGAAGAACTCCTCCTGGGTGCGGTCCTTGCCGGCGAAGAACTGGATGTCGTCGATCAGCAGCGCGTCGACCTGCTGGAACTGGCGTTTGAAGCCGTCCATCGCCTTTTCCTGCAGGGCCTTCATCATCGCGCTGAAGAACTGCTCGCTGCGCAGGTACATCACCCGGGTACCGGGATTGGCCGCGCGCATGGCGTTGCCAGCGGCGAACATCAGGTGGGTCTTGCCCAGCCCGGTGCCGCCGTAGAGCAGCAGCGGATTGTGGGCGCGGTCCCCGGGCTTCAGCGCGGCCTGCCCGGCCGCGGCGCGCCCGAGCTGGTTGCTGCGGCCTTCCACGAAATTGTCGAAGGTGTAGTGGCTGTCGAGATGACCGTTGAAGGTCTCGATCGCCAGGGTCGCGGCCGGCCGTGGCGCCGAGGCCGGTTCAACCGGGCGGGGCGCGGCGGCGCGTGGCAGCGAACCGACCTCGAGGCTGACCTCGCCGCTGCCGGAAAAATGCGCCAGCAACTCGCGAATACGCACCAGGTAGCGTTCGCGCACGTGTTCGACCACGAAAGCGTTGGGTGCGTAGAGCACCGTGCCGTCGTGACGGCGCAAGGCCTGCAGCGGCTTGAGCCAGGTGTGGACGTCCTCGGCCGGGAACTCGGCTTCGAGGCGTTCGAGGCAGCGGGGCCAGACGTCCATAGATGTTGTGCGCGGGTTCTTGATGGCGAAACGGCTCCAAGCACGACGCCGGGGCATCGCGCCACGGGCCGGCGACGGGTCGGCCAGACTAGCACCGGCGCGGGGGCGGGAACAGGCAACAGATGGTGCGGCCGGGAAAGTTGCGCGTCGGAACGTGCGGGACTCGGAAGAGCATGGTCGGCCCAGAGCCAAGGTAGGCGTGCGGCCCACGGCTGCTTATTTCGGATCAACTAATGAACGGCATAGGCCGGCGAAGGCAGGACCCGAATCGAACGCATACCAGCGACCGCTGGTCTGACGGTTTCGAAGAAACCGCCGAGTCCCGCTCCCGAGTCCCGAGCACCCGCTGTGCGGCGCGGCAAAGCCAGGGCCGGCGACAGTTGACCCCGCGGCCGCCGCGCCGCTAGACTTGCCGGTCTTATTCGCCGTCAACGCAGAGCCGCACCATGGCCACCAAGCGCACTTACCAGCCCAGCAACCTCAAGCGCAAGCGCGACCACGGCTTCCGTGCCCGCATGGCGACGGCCGACGGCCGCAAGATTCTGGCGCGCCGTCGCGCCAAGGGTCGCAAGCGTCTCTGCGCCTAAGCGCGTCGACTGCCTTGCCACGGCCGCCCCGCGTGGCCGTTCGTGTCCGATGACTTCGACCCGCTTCCCGCGCACCGCGCGGGTGCGCGCGCGTTCCGACTTCGATCGCATCTTCAAGCACGGCCGGCGCGTGGCGCTGCCCGTGCTTGCTTTGCATTTCCAGGCCCGCGGCGAGTTGCCCGGCGCGGGCGATGCCCGGCTCGGGCTGGCGGTTTCGCGCAAGGTCGATCCGCATGCGGTCGGCCGCAATCGGATCAAGCGGGTGCTGCGCGACCTGTTCCGCCACCAGCGCGCCGCTCTGGCGGCCGGTGACTACGTCGTGGTTGCCCGTCCCGGTGCCTCGCAATGCGATGGTGCGCAGTTGCGCGAGGCCTTGCTGCGGCTGTTGCAGCGTGCCGGCGCGTTGCCGGTGCCATCCCCGGACGGCACAATGCCGGCCGCTCCCCCTGCTACCGACTCCGCGCCGGACCTGCGTCCCGGCTGAGTCGCTGCTGCCCATGAACATCCACGCGTGACCCGCCGCCCATGAACCAGACCCGTGTCTTCCTGATCTTCGCCTGGCTGATGGTGGCGACCCTGCTGTGGATGGAGTGGGACAAGGAGCAGACCGCCGCGCCGCCGACCACGGCAGCCGTCACCGGCGAGGTCGCCGACGCCTAGCAGAGCGGGGACGGCCCAGCGAGCGCGTACGTGCAGCTGGTGCAGGAGCTCCCAGGTAGCGCTGGCCAGCAGCGCGAGGGTGCTCAGCATGAGTGCGGCGAGGACGATGGCGACCAGGATGGACAGATGGGGCGGGTCGGCGGCAGGCCCCTGCGGCGCGCTGGGGTCAGGCAGCACCCGCAGCAGCGACACCATGTAGGCGAAGAAGCCGACCAGCAGCCCCATCATCGACTGCTGGAACCAGTCCTGGAGGAAGCCGTGCACCACGCGCGGGGAGTACTGGGCTGAGGCCAGCTGCACGGAGGCGGCGCGGACCCAGAAGGTGATGCCCGCGAGGGTCAGCGTCGCCCCGGCGAGCGTGACGAGCAGCGGTCGGGCGTGCCCGGTCGGGTACTGCAGCGCCGCCGGCACCGAGCCGGGGCCGATCAGCTGATCAAGGCTCAGCATCACCCACGCGAGCAGCAGGCCGCCTACGATGAACGCGACGGGCCGCAGCAGGATGGCGTCACGGAACCGGTGCCGGATCGTGTCGAGCATGGTCCCTTCCCTGCCCTGCGGTGGCCGCCTTCACACGGCCGGGGATGAG
>JAHWKC010000108.1 GCA_019348095.1 Pseudomonadota bacterium
CGCGACCGCGGCGGCGCCGGACGTCCCGACGAGCATCGCGGCGGCGGCGAGCTCGAACGCGCCGGCGCCCTGCGGGGCGAAGATGGCGAGGAAGCCGACCACCCACGCGAGCAGGAACGAGCCGGCGACCTCGAGGAGCGGCACGGTCGCGAGTCCCGGGAAGGCCTGGAGGTAGACCGTGAACGTCGTCGCCGACCACGCCCAGTGGAGGAGCGTGGTCGCCGCGAGCACCCCATAGGTCGGCCAGTCGAGCCGGACGGCGTCGGTCGGCGTGCCGCGCCGGCGCGCGGCGAGGTAGGCCGGCAGTGCGACGTACCCGCCGAAGCCGACGACGACGTCCGCCGGGAGCTCGTCGAGACTGCGGTAGAAGTGGTGGCCGTACATCTGGCCGAGCGTCGCGCCCTCGCACATGAAGAACGCGGACTCGTAGCGGTAGCAGGGCCGGTTGAACTCGGTGATCTCGCCGCGGGTCCTGTCGGCGACGAATCCGAAGTTGAGGCTCATGTCGCGCCCGTCGAGCACGTTGGCCTGGATCGCCAGCTCGCGCGCGCGCCGCAGGTTGTCGCCGGCGTCCTCCAGCGCGCCTTCCTGCAGGCGCAGGCGGTGCTCGAGCAGGCCGCTGTTGCGGTCGTACTGTTCGAGCGCGGCGACCGCGTGGTCCAGCCGCTGCGCATTGGAGGCGGCAGCGGGGTCGTCGGCGGCGCGGTTGATACGCGTGCCGCTGATCATTTCCTGCTGGGTGCGGGCGAGTTCCTGCTGGCGTTGCAGCAAGCCGTTCAGGCCCTGCGCGTGCAGGCCGGCGGTGGAGATTCTGAGGTTCATGCTTGCACTCCCGACACCGTCGTTCCCGCGGACACGGGAACCCAGCGGGTTTCACGCGAAATCCGGACCGCGCCGCCTGGAAGGCCGAGCGAAATCACTGGGTCTTCGCCTTCGCGGCAACGACGGGCAATAGAAGCGAGGTCGAAGTCAGTCATCGCCGCACCGCCCCGAGCAAGGTCTGGAAGATGGTGTCGGCGGTGCTGATGATCTGCGCGGCGGCCTGGTAGGCCTGCTGGTAGCGCAGCAGGTTGGCGGCCTCCTCGTCGAGGTTCACCCCGGACACCGATTCGCGTTCGGCGATCACCTGCTGGTGGATCGCGCCCTGTGCATCGAGGGTGAGGTCGGCGTGGCGTGCCTCGCTGCCGATCCGGCCGGTGAGGTTGGCCAGCCCCGCGGTCAGGCCGACGGTGCCGCCCGACAGCACGCCACGCTCGTCCAGCGCGGCCAGCTCGCGCATGTTGCCGTTGTCGGACGAGCGCGGCGGCGTGCGTTGCAGGCTGAAGCTGTCGCCGGCCGCCGGCGTGCCCTGCAGTGCCAGTGACCAGCCGGCGCCGGTGATCGGGCTGCCGGGCGTGTAGGTGACCGGGCTGCCGCCGTTGATCGTGTACTGGCCGGCATCGATGAACTCGATCGTCGCGCCGGTGAAGGAGGCAAACGCGTCAGGGCCGGTGACGCGGGCCGCGCCGGTGGAGGCATCGCCGAGGTTGGCGGTGTCGGCACTGGCCTGCAGCGGGCGCGCCGCGGCGATGCCGAGCGGGTCCTGCAATGCGACCTGCAGACCGCCGGCCGCGCCCGCGGTCGGCCGCAGCGAGAAACGGTCGCCATTGGCGGGCGTCCCGCCGACGACCACTTCGACCCCGTCGATCAGCAGCGGATCGGCGGCACTGCCGGTGCCGCCCAGCGCGACCGGCTCGCCGCTGTCGGCGCGCGCCGCGCTCCAGCTGCCGCCATCGAAGCGCAGCACCAGATCATGGCCCTTGAGCGCACCGGGGTCGCCGAAGCTGGCCGAGAGCGTCGCGCTGCCGGTGTTGTCGGCGTGGCGGTCGATCCGCGGCGCCGGCAGCGAGAAGAAATCCGCGCCGGGCTGGCCGTTGTAGTCGACGCCGGCGTTCTGGGTGGCGTTGAAGGTCTCGGCAAACGCCACCGCGATCCGGCCGATCTCGGCGCGCGCCGGGTCGAGCACCCGGCCGCGGAATTCGAGCAACCCGCCGACCTCGCCCGAAACGCTGGTGGCCGGCAGCCGCACCGGCCCGGCGCCGCTTTCCACCGCCAGTTGCACGCGGTCGGGGCGGTAGGGGTCGTTGACCGTGCTCAGCGCCATCGCGCGGTTGCCCAGCACCAGCGCCTGGCCGCCGGCGGTGAACACGTTCATCGCGCCGTCGTCCTGCTCGATGGTGTCGGCGCCGACCAGGCTGGCGAGCTTGTCGATGCGCAGCGCGCGCTGGTCGAGCAGGTCCGGGGTCGCGTTGCTGCCGGCGGCAGTGATGTTCTTGTTGAGCGCGGCGATCTCGCTGGCCAGCCGGTTGGCCTCCGCGACTCGCGCGGTGATGCGCTCGTCGACCTCGTCCTCGATCCGCGACAGCTCGCCGTCCAGCGAGCGCCAGCGCGAAGCGAGCTGCTCGCCCGAGCTCAATACCTGGCCGCGCGTGACCGCCGAGGTCGGGTCGGCGACCACCCCCTCGGTGGCGGCGAAGAACGCCGACCACGGCGCCGACAGCCCGGTCGCCGGATCCGATACCAGCCCGTCGATGCGGGCCGAAAGCGAGGACATCTGCTGCAGGCGACCGAGCTCGCCGCTGCTGTCGACCTGGCGCGCAAACACCAGGCCGTCAGCCAGCCGCTGCAGGCGGGTGACGTCGACGCCGCCGCCGATGTGCTGGGTGCCCACGCCCTGGCCCGGGCGTGATGTCAGTTCCACCCGCTGGCGGCTGTAGCCCGGGGTGGCGGCGTTGGCGACGTTGTTGCCGACCGTCGACAGCGCGCGCTGGAACGCGAGCAGGGCGGAGCTTCCGGTGGAGAGCATGTCACCCATGGTCAGCCTCGCGTGGTCGGGTCGTGCAGCGCGGCGTGCGCGGGGGCGTGGCTGTCTTCCAGCGCCCCAAGTGCGCGTTCGCGATCGTCATCCAGCGCGCCAAGTGCGCGCTGGAGGGTCGGCCCATTGGCGATCGCGGAGATCTTGGCTGCGTAGGACGGATCGGTGGCATAGCCGGCCTGCTGCAGTGCCGAGGCGAAGCGGCCTGCATCGGTGCCCGCCGCAAGTGCACCGGCGTAGCGCTCGTTGCGCATCAGCCGGGCGTAGTCGGCGAAGCTGTCGTGGACCGAGCCGTAGGCGCGGAAATCGGCGCGCTCGTTGCGGCGCACGCCGCCGACGAATTCATGGGTGGCGGCGTTGACGCGCCCGCCGTCCCAGCGGGCACCGGCCTTGATCCCGAACAGGTTGTGCGAACTCGCGCCTTCGCGGCCGCCGGCCAGGCGCCGGCCCCAGCCGGTCTCCAGCGCGGCCTGCGCGACCAGCGCCTTGGCCGACACGCCCAGTTCGGCGGCGGTGCGCTGCGCATGCGGCCAGATCGATTTGACGAAGGCCTCCGGGCTGCTGCAGTCCAGTGGCGCCCGGCTGTCGCAGGCGGCGGTGTCGTGGGCCTTGCCCGTGCCGGTCGGCGACGCGGCCGGCGCGATCGGCCGGACCGCCGGTGGCTGGATGTCCATCGCCGTCATCGACACGCCGCTGCGGCTCGGCGCCAGGGCGAAGCCGCCGGTCATAGAGGCCGCCATCTTCATCATCGAACCGCCATGCGAGTAGGGCATCGCCATCGGCAGCGCCGCCGCCGGCGCGCGCTGCGGCAGCGGCATGGGCGCGGCGGACCTGTGCTGTCCTTCGGCGCCGCCGCTGCCGCCGCCACGCTCGAGCTGGCGCACGATCATCGGCGCCAGGCCGAGGCCTCGCCCCTTGGTGATCTCGCGGGCGAGCTGCTGGTCGTACATGTCGCGGTACATCGTGTTGTCGCCCAGCATCGAGTCGCCCATGCTCGCGCTGCGCATCGACTTGAGCATCAGCTGCGCGAACTGCGACTCCAGCTCGCGCGCAGCCGTCTGCAGGCGCTCGCGCGATTGCGTCGGCTGCGGGGTGATCGCGAGTTCGGTGGCGGAGGGCAGGCGCATATCCGGGTCAGTGCAAGGGTTGTGCCTCGGGGAGCGGGAGTGAGGTCGGTGTTTGTCGGATGTGGGGTTGAGGGGGCGCGCTTCTCTGCTCGTCATTCCCGCAAAGGCGGGCACCGAGCGACTTGCGCGTTTCGGCCAGCGGCGCCGCAAGCGCCATTGTTGAAATGCGCTGGATCCGCGCGTTCGCGGGGATGACGAGGCGGTTGCAGGGATGACGAGTGCTGGCGGCGGTGATCATCAAATCACTTCCAGCTCGGCCCGCAGCGCACCTGCGCGCTTGAGCGCTTCCAGGATCGCGACGATGTCGCCCGGTGCGGCGCCGACGGCATTGACCGCGCGCACGATGGCTTCCAGCGAGGTGCCGCCGGCGAACATGAACATGCGGCTGGAGTCCTCGACCGCCTCGATCGTCGATTGCGGGGTGACGACGGTGGCGCCGTCGCCGAACGGGTTGGGCTGGTCCACTTGCAGGGATTCGACGATCGACACGGTCAGCGAGCCATGCGCGACCGCGGCCGGCAGCACGGTGA
This sequence comes from Pseudomonadota bacterium, assembly GCA_019348095.1. Taxonomy (GTDB): domain Bacteria; phylum Pseudomonadota; class Gammaproteobacteria; order Xanthomonadales; family Xanthomonadaceae; genus Novilysobacter_A. The sequence goes on from JAHWKC010000108.1 coordinate 4,512, forward strand.
CGTGGCCGCCCATGACCACGGTCCCGGTGCGCGAGTTGACGATGACCTTGGCCGGCGCCGCGCCCGGGCTCACGTCGAGCACTTCGAGCTGCGCCAGAAAACCGATGCGGTCGCCCGGCGGCGGCGTCACCTCGATGGTCACGCCGTCGAGTGCGCGCGCACGGCCGGGGCCGAATGCGCTTTCGACCGCAGCGACTATCCGCGAGGCGGTGGTGAAGTCGAACTCGTGCAGGTTCAGCAGGATGTTGCCGGTCGGCGCCGCGCCGGCGACCGCGCGCTCCACGATCGCGCCGTTGGGGATGCGCCCGCCGTTGGGCGCGTTGACCGAGATGCGCGAGCCGTCGCGGCCGGAGGCGCCGAAGCCGCTGACCACCAGGCTGCCCTGGGCGATCGCGTAGACCTGGCCGTCGGCGCCTTTCAGTGGCGCCATCAGCAGGCTGCCGCCGCGCAAGGAGCCGGCATTGCCGATCGAGGACACGGTGACGTCGATGTTCTGGCCGGGCTTGGCGTAGGCCGGCAACTCGGCGTGGATCGCGACCGCGGCTACGTTCTTGAGCTGCGGATTGACCCCCGGCGGAATGGTCACGCCGAGCTGATCGAGCATCGTCTTGAGGCTCTGCACGGTGAACGGCGTCTGGCTGGTGCGGTCGCCGCTGCCGTCCAGGCCGACCACCAGGCCGTAGCCGACCAGCGGATTGCCGCGCACCCCCGCGACCTGCGCCAGGTCCTTGATCCGCTCGGCGAAGGCGGCGCCGCTGAACAACAGGGCGAACAGGGCGAGCGACGCGATGCGGGCTTTCGAGGGACGCATGGGTGCAGTCCTCAGTAAGGGAAGGCAGCGGAGTTGAAGAAGCGGCCCAGCCAGCCCATCGCGTTGGACCGCGCCAGCGTGCCGCGGCCGCCGTAGACGATGCGGGCCTCGCCGACGCGGTCGGAACTGATGCGGTTGTCGGGACCGATATCGGCGGTGCGCACGATTCCTTGAACCTGGACCAGCTCGTCGCCCTGGTTCAGGCGCATGCGCTTCTGGCCGGCGACCAGCAGGTTGCCGTTGCCGAGTTCGCGCACCACCGTGACGGTGATCTCGCCGTCGAGCTGGTTGCTCTGCGCGCTGTTGCCGGCGCCGGAGAAGTCGCGGGTGCCCTCGATCTCGGCCTCGAGGATGGATTGGCCGGCGTAGGTCACCGGCAACCCGGCGACGATGGGCGCGCCCATGCCGATGCCGGACTCCTTGGTGACCGAGGTCTGCGCGACCGAGCGCGAGGCGGTGCGTTCGGTCAGCACGATCGTCAGCAGGTCGCCGACGCCGCGTGCCTTGTTGTCCTGGAACAGCCGCAGGCCGCGTCCGCTGCCGCCCCCGCCGTTGGCAGCGGCGTAGATCGAACCGCCGGTGCCGGCCGCGGACGCCTGCGCGAGCGGTCCGGCGGGCATCGCAGTATCGGTCATGTCGAGCTGCGCCGCATACGGCGAGGCCGCCTGCGGCACCACCGGCTCGAACGGGCGCACATCGCCCATCACCGTGGCGCAGCCGGTCAGCACGACCAACAGCACGCCGCTCATCGACAGCACGGCTCGCGCCGACTTCCCTGCCGTGATTCCCCAGGTGGCGGGAGTGACGGCACCGGAGCGGCGGCCGGGAAGCTTCATCAGTGCGGCGAGCGTTTTCATTGCGGCTCTCTGGCGTTGCGGGATCAGAGGTTCTGGTTGAGGAAACCGAGCATCTGGTCGATGGTCGTGATTGCCTTGGCGTTGGTCTCGTAGGCGCGCTGGGTCTCGATCATCGACACCAGCTCCTCCACCGTGTTGACGTTGGAGCCCTCCAGCGCGCCCTGCACCAGCAGGCCGGCGCCGTTGCTGCCGGGCGCGCCCTGCTGCGCCGGGCCGCTGGCGCCGGTCTCGACGTAGAGGTTCTCGCCCTTGGCCTGCAGGCCGGCGGGGTTGACGAAGTCGGCCAGGGTCAGCGCCCCGACCTGCACCGCCTCGGCCTGTCCGGCGACCTGCACCGAGACCGTGCCGTCGCTGCCGATGGTCACGCTCTGCGCGCCCTCGGGCAGTTGCAGGCCGGGCTGCACCGGGTAGCCGGAGTTGGTGACCAGCTCGCCCTGGGAATTGATCTGGAAGCTACCGTCACGGGTGTAGGCCGGGCTGCCGTCGGGCAGCAGCACCTCGAAGAAGCCGCGGCCGTTGATCGCGACGTCCAGCGCGTTGCCGGTCTGCGCCAGGTTGCCCTGCTGGAACTGCTTGGCGGTGGCGGCGACCCGCACGCCGGTGCCGGTGGACAGGCCGCTGGGCAACTGGGTCTGCTCGGAGCTGGCACCGCCGGGCTGGCGCACGGTCTGGTACAGCAGGTCCTCGAAGCTGGCGCGGTCGCGCTTGAAGCCCACCGTGTTGGTATTGGCGAGATTGTTGGAGATCACCGCCATGCGCGTCTGCTGCGCATCGAGGCCGGTTTTCGCGATCCATAGAGCCTGGCTCATGGCGTGTTCCTCTTCATGTCAGTGGCGTGTGCCGTAGAAATCAGCGCGAGGACAACAGGGTGTTGGCCGCACGCGCGTTCTCGTCGCCCTTCTGCAAGATGCGTACCTGCATCTCGAACTGGCGCGACAGCTGGATCATCGAGACCAGCATCGAGGTGGCATCCACGTTGCTGCCCTCCAGCGCGCCGGAGGTCAGCACCTTGCCGGCGGCCGGGGGCGGCGGCGCGGCGTCGGCGGCGGCGTACATCAGCCCGTCCTCGCCGCGGACCAGCTCTGCGGTATTGGCCGCGGCGACCTGCAGCCGCCGCCAGATGCGCGGGGTGACGCCAACTAGGGTCACCTCCAACTCGTAGGCGCGGACGTTGCGCGACCAGGAGGGTGTCGGCACCGG
>JAHWKC010000109.1 GCA_019348095.1 Pseudomonadota bacterium
CAGGTGCTCACCACCTACGAGCTCCCGGCCAGCCCATCGGACGTCCAGATGTCGCGGGCCGTGGCGCTCCAGGGCTACGCGCTGGGCGCGGGCAACTTCGCACGCATCGAGGGATGCTGGTACGGGAAGGGCAAGGTGTTCTTCTGCGCGACCGTCGGTGGCGCACCCGCATCGAGCGGACGCGACGACTCCGAGGTGCGTCGCGGCAACGGCAACGGCCAGGTCTGGATGTACGACGTAGCCAGCGGGCGACTCACGCTGATCGTGGAAGCGGACAACCCGGCTGACACGGACGACGCCATCCTGGACGGGCCGGACAACATCACGATCTCGCCCCGTGGTGGCCTGATCGTCTGCGAGGACGGCGGGGGCGTCAACTTCCTGCGTGGCGTGACCATGGAGGGCACCGACCTGCTGCTGCCCGAAGGCCGCCGCATCCTGCGCGACATGCGCGTGCTGACCGCGGTCGCGTTCGGCGCCGCCGCGTGGGCGCCGCTGGTGGCGTGGAACCTGGACAACGCCGATGCCGGGCTGCGCTTCCAACTGGTCGACCGGCACCCCTGGGCGTTTCACACCGAGGGCCTGTGGTTCATTGCGATCCAGGCGCTGCTGGTCACGCCGCTGCTGTTCGCGGCGCTGCTGGCCGGTGGGTGGCGCGGTCAGCGCAGCACCGCGGCGGCCTCGCGCTACTTCGCGCTGACCGGCTCGCTGGTGGTGCTGGGCTTCTTCGTACTGGGTTTCTTCGCCGATACCGAGCGGGTCAGCTTCCATTGGCCGCTGCCTGGCTACCTCGCGCTGCTGCCGCTGCTGCCGGCGGTGCTGGCGGCGTGGCCCGGCTGGGCGCGCCGGCTGACCTGGATCACCGCCGCGCTGGGGCTGGTCGCGACGCTGGGCTATTACGTGGCGGTTTCGGTGCCGGAGCTGCGCGCACGCGCGGCGTCGGAAAAATGGTATCCATCCAATTTTGCCGGCTGGGACCGGCTGGCCCAGGCGGTGCGTGACGAACTCGCCGACATGCCGGCGGACACGCAGCTGGTCGCAGACAATTTCAAGCTGGGCGCCGAGCTGGGTTTCGCACTGGGTGATGCATCAATCCCGGTACTGGATCATCCGCTCAACCATCGCCACGGCCGTGCACCGCAACTGCGCCTGTGGGGCCTGCAGACCCCGGGCCGCCAAGCCTGGAGCGATGCGCCGGTGCTGCTTGTGGTCGGCGCCAGCGAGGTCTCCTACAAGCACCTGTTGCGGCATTTCCATACGCTGTGCGAAATGGTCGGGCCGCTGCCGCCGCCGCGGGTGCTGAACGTCGACCACGGCCGCCAGCGGTTCCTGTTGTTCAGGCTCGACCAGCCACGCAGCGGCGATTGCGTCGCCCCGGCCATGGCCTGGATCGACCATCCGGCCGCAGGCGCGGTGGTGCCGCGCGACTTCGAACTGGCCGGTTGGGCGTTCAAGGAAGGCGTGGGGCTGGAGAAGGTCGAGGTGCTGCTGAACGGCGAGGTGCTCGGACCGGTCGGATATGGCCTGGTCAGCCCCGGCGTGCAGGCCTTCTGGCAGATATCCAACGATCCGCAGCATCCGGCGGTGGGCCTGCGCGGCCACCTCGACCTGGGCGACATCGAGCCGGGCCGCCACTGGCTGGGACTGCGGCTGTATGGCCGCGACGGCAGCATCGAGGACTGGCCGGAGCAGCCCATCGTCATCGAGGAATGACACCGTCGCCGGATGCGCGGGCAAGCCGGACGCGGTCAGGGCAACGCGAAGCCGGCCTCGCGCAGCAGCCTGGCCGTGGCGATCAGCGGCAGGCCGATCAGGGCGGTCGGGTCCTGCGACTCGATCGCCTCGAACAGGCTGATGCCGAGCCCTTCGGCCTTGAAGCTGCCGGCGCAGTCGTAGGGTTGTTCGGCGTCGAGGTAGCGGGTCATTTCGTCGGCCTGCAGCGTGCGGAAGCACACGCAGGTGGTGTCCAGTGCGGTGAAGACCCGCGTGGGATGGCCACCGGCCTCGCCGCGCATCACGCATACGCTGGTGCGGAACCGCACCGCACGGCCCGACATCGCGCTCAGCTGCGCGATCGCGCCGTCGCGCCCGGCGGGTTTGCCGATCGGCTGGCCGTCGAGCTCGGCCACCTGGTCCGAGCCGATCACCCACGCACCCGGCTGTTCGGCCGACACCGCAGCGGCCTTGGCGGACGCCAGGCGTTCGGCCAGGGCGGAGGGAGTCTCGTCCGGCCGCGGCGTCTCGTCGGTGTGCGGCCGCGCGGTATCGAACGGCAGTCGCAGGCGGCCCAGCAGCTCGCGCCGGTAGATCGAGGTGGAGGCCAGGATCAGCCGGCTCGTGCCCGCACCGTTCATGTCCGCAGCATCCCTTCCCGGACTATCCGCCTGCGCCAGCTCACGGGCTGGGCGCGCGGGCCCGCTCGATCCGGGACAACTGCAGTTCGATGCGGCCGCGCGCGGCGTCGATCTCGGCGCGGACCTCGGCGAGCTGGTCAATACTGGCCGCCTCGCCGTGATCACGCAGCCACAGCCGCTGCCGCAGCATCTCGCGCATCGCGTCGCGCACCGGATCGTCCACATAGTCGCCCGCCACCGCCTCGATCTCGTCGCGGGCGACCCTTAGACGGTCTTCGAGCGCATCGGCGGCGTCCAGCACCGCCCGGACCGCGTGTTGTCGCCCCGCGCGCCGGCGGACTGAACGGCTGCGCAGGGTGAACACCACGCCTGCCGTGAGCACCAGGATTGCCGCCGAGATGAGAAGAACCCAGGTGGTGGTCACAAGGCCGATTGGTATGGGTGAGCCCGCAGTCTGCCGCGCAGGCCGGGTCGGGGCAAATCGGCCTGACCGCTCGCCCGGCGGGGCAGGGCAGCACCCGCGCTGCAAGGTTTGACAGGAAAGGAAGGCATCCCTAACATTCTCCGGCTTATGTCCGCTGACGTGCCAAATACGCGGGTGCCCGATCAGCTGGATGCCTGGCGCCTGGTGGCGGCGCGGCGCGGGGTCGAGGGCCGCCTGCCGTTGTCGTCGCTGACGCGACTGGGCGGCAGCCTGGTCGATGGCGAGGGCGAGGTGGTCTACGCGCTCGATTTCGACAAGGATGCGGTGCTGCAGGTGCCTTACGTTGAGCTGCGGATCCAGGCCAACCTGCCGCTGCTGTGCCAGCGCAGTCTGCAACGGTTCCTGTTTCCGGTGGATATCGTGCAGCGCCTGGGGCTGATCCGGGACGAGGCGGACGAAGCCGCGCTGCCGGAGGGCTACGAGCCGCTGCTGATGCCGGAGGACGGCATGCTGCAGCCGGCCGAGCTGGTCGAGGACGAGTTGATCCTGGCCATCCCGGTGGTGCCAATCATGCCGGGCACCGAAGCGATGGAGCGCGACTGGCCGGCCGAAGAGGCCGAGCTGGAGCGGGTCCACCCGTTCGCGGCGCTGTCGGCGTTGAAGAAAGACAAACGCGACTAGACGCATCGCGGCTAGGCGAAACACACCAGGGTGGCGGGGTTGGTCAGCGGCAATGGCCGCGGCACCTCGTCACACGATCCATTCAAGCATCGCCCATCCAGGCATCAACCAGAACCAGATTTCCTTTGGAGTAACACCATGGCAGTCCAGAAGTCCCGCGTCTCCCCGTCCAAGCGTGGCATGCGCCGCGGCCACGATTCGCTGACCAGCAAGCAGCTGGCGACCGATCCGACCACCGGCGAAACCCACATCCGCCACCATGTCACCGCCGACGGTTACTACCGCGGCAAGAAGGTGATCGAGACCAAGTCGGCCATCGTCGACGACGAATAAGCGGCGGGGTCGCCGGCGGCAGGCCGTGGATGGCATGCTCGCCGCACCCTCGACCTGCCCGAAGCGCGTTGTGCGGGCAGGCCAGTGGCCGGGAGGCGCCGCGATCCGTGCGGCCCTGGGCGCTGGGGTGGCGCAGGTCGCTTCCGGCGGCTGGCTGTCGGAGAAGTTGCCGCCAGCGTGCTGGCGGTCCTGTAAAGACCCGCTGCGGGAGTGGTGATGGCAGATCGTGCAGTAAATGAGCGTGCGGCAACCGGTTCGGCAACCGTCGGAGAGGCCGCCGACCGGAAGCCCTGGTCGCGGATCGCCGGCACCGGCAGCTACCTGCCGGAAAAGGTGCTGACCAACGCCGACCTGGCCCAGTTCGTCGATACCAGCGACGAATGGATTGCGGCGCGCACCGGCATCCGCGAGCGCCACGTGGCCGCCGAAGGCGAGACCACCTGCGACCTGGCCTATCACGCGTCGGTGCGCGCGCTCGAAGCGGCCGGCGTGGACCCCGCGGAGCTCGACCTGATCGTGCTCGGCACCACCACCCCTGATCTCATCTTTCCCTCGACCGCCTGCCTGCTGCAGCATCGGCTCGGCGCCAACGGCTGCCCCGCGTTCGACGTCAACGCGGCGTGCTCGGGCTTCATCTATGCGTTGACGGTGGCCGACAAGTTCATCCGTTCCGGCGCGGCCAAAACTGCGCTGGTGGTCGGCTCGGAAACGCTGACCCGGATGCTCGACTGGTCCGATCGCGGCACCTGCGTGCTGTTCGGCGACGGCGCTGGCGCGGTCGTGCTCAAGGCCGATGACGAGGCCGGCGTGCTCAGCACCCATCTGCATGCCGACGGCGGCAAGAAGGAACTGCTGTGGAATCCGGTTGGCGTCTCCGTCGGGTTCAAGCCCGAGGAGCACAACGCCGGGGTCAAGGTGCTGATGACCGGCAACGAGGTGTTCAAGCACGCGGTCAAGGCGCTCGATTCGGTGGTCGAGGAGACCCTGGAGGCGAACGGACTGGATCGCCACGACATCGACTGGCTGATCCCGCACCAGGCCAACCTGCGCATCATCGAGGCCACAGCAAAGCGGCTGGACATGCCGATGGATCGCGTGATCGTCACCGTCGACCGTCACGGCAACACCTCCTCGGGTTCGGTGCCGCTGGCGCTGGACGAGGCGGTGCGGTCGGGCCGGGTGCAGCGCGGCCAGTTGCTGCTGCTGGAAGCCTTCGGCGGCGGCTTCACCTGGGGCTCGGCGCTGCTGCGCTACTGAGCGCAGGCGGGAGGGGTCTCGACCCGCCTGCCTGAAAGGACGTCCAGGGCTTCCGGCGCCGCCCGCGCGTCGGCGCATCATACGGACCGGTACAGACGTTGACGCGCATTCACTCGTATCATGTCGCGTTCTCTAGACAGGGCTGCCGAGTGAGCGATACGCGCACCGATCCACAACGCACCGATCCACAGCTGGCTTTCGTGTTCCCCGGGCAGGGCTCGCAGTCGATGGGCATGCTGGCGGAACTCGCGCAGGCCCATGCCGTGGTCGCCGAGACGTTCGCCGAAGCCAGCCAGGGCGCCGGCGCCGATCTGTGGGCGTTGAGTCAGACCGGGCCGGAAGAGCAGCTCAATCGCACCGAGTTCACCCAGCCCGCGCTGCTCGCGGCAGGCGTGGCGGTGTGGCGGCTGTGGCTGGCCCGCGGTGGCGTTCAGCCGGCGCAACTGGCGGGACACAGCCTCGGTGAATACAGCGCGCTGGTCGCGGCCGGCGCATTGTCGCTGCACGACGCGGCGCGGCTGGTGCGGCTGCGTGGTCAACTGATGCAGGACGCGGCTCCCCCCGGCACCGGTGCCATGGCAGCGGTGCTCGGCGCCGAGGAGGCGCTCGTGCAGGAAGTCTGCGAGTCGGTGTCGGGCAAGGAGATCGTGGTGCCGGCCAACTACAATTCGCCGGGCCAGATCGTGATCGGCGGGCACACCGCCGCGGTCGAGACGGCGCTGACCCGATTGGCCGAGCGCGGCGTGAAAAAAGCAGTCAAGCTCGCAGTCAGCGTGCCATCGCATACGCCGCTGATGCGCGATGCAGCGATGCAGCTCGCCTCACGCATGGAGGCGATCGCCTGGTCGGCGCCACGCCTGCCGGTGGTGCAGAACGTCGATGGTCAGGTGCACGACGGCGTTGAGGCGATCCGCGACGCGCTGGTGCGTCAGCTCCACCTGCCGGTGCAATGGACCGGTTGCGTGCAGACGCTGGCCACGCGTGGCGCGACCCGCATCGCCGAGTGCGGCCCCGGCAAGGTGCTGGCAGGCTTGGTCAAGCGCATCGACAAGTCGGTCGAGGCGCGCACGCTGGGCACTCCACCGGATTTCGAGGCTGCGCTTGCCGAGTGGAAGGGCTGAAAATTTTTTCGACGCGGATCAACGCGGAGTAAGAAACGCGGATAGAGCTTGTTGCGGATAGAGCTTTTTCTTGTTCTCGGCTTTTGGTCTGTCTTGATACGCCTGCATCCGCCTTGATCCGGGTCGAATGCTTCTGAGTACCGAGTGTTTTAGAAAGGAGAAACCATGAGTCTTCCGTTGCAGGGCGAGATCGCGCTGGTCACCGGCGCCAGCCGCGGCATCGGCGCGGCGATTGCCGACGAGCTGGCGTCCCTGGGTGCCACCGTGGTCGGCACCGCAACCTCCGAGGGCGGCGCCACAGCGATCGGTGAGCGTCTGTCCGGTCACGGCGGCCACGGCCGGATGGTCGATGTCTCCGATGCGGCATCCATCGAGGCGCTGATCGAGGGCATCGGCCAGGACATCGGGCCGGTCTCGATCCTGGTCAACAACGCCGGCATCACCCGCGACAACCTGCTGATGCGGATGAAGGACGAGGACTGGCAGGCGATCCTCGACACCAACCTGACCAGCGTCTTCCGCACCAGCAAGGCGGTGATGCGCTCGATGATGAAGGCGCGCAAGGGCCGCATCATCAACATCGCCTCGGTGATCGGCCTGACCGGCAACGCCGGCCAGGCCAACTACGCGGCGGCCAAGGCCGGCATCATCGCCTTCAGCAAGTCGATGGCGCGCGAGATCGGCAGCCGCGGCATCACGGTGAATGTCGTGGCGCCAGGTTTCATCGACACCGACATGACCCGTGCGCTGCCGGAGGATGCCAGGAACGGCATGCTCGGCCAGATCGCCCTGGGCCGCTTCGGCGAGCCGGCCGACATCGCGCGCGCGGTGGCGTTCCTGGCCGGGCCGGCCGCGGCCGGGCTCCTGCTCGCCGGAGCCGGACTGCAGATCGTCTATTGGGTGGACGCTGCAACTTTCGTTATTGCCTTCTTCTACGCGCTTCGACTCAGCCCTCTGAAGCCGGCGGGCGCTCTCGTGCGCCCCAGCGTCGGCGCCATCGGGGAGGGGCTCCGATACGCGGTGACCAAGCCTGAGCTGCGCGGTGTCTTCCTGGTCGATCTGGCGGCGATGGTCCTCGCCATGCCGCGGGCCCTCTTTCCCGCGCTGGGACTGATGGTCTTTGGGGGTCCGGCGGCGGTGGGGTTCCTCTACGCAGGCTTCGGGGCCGGAGCACTGC
>JAHWKC010000010.1 GCA_019348095.1 Pseudomonadota bacterium
CGGCCGCTCCTCGACCACCGGCGCCGCGACGAGCGGGGCGTACGGGTGGTCGTCGGGGAACCCGTCGCCGAGGAAGGCGAGCAGCTCGGCGACCTGCTGCGGGAAGCCCGCGCCCGGGTCGACCTGCAGGCCCCGGCGCAGGACGTGGGCGGTCAGCGGATCGGTCCCCGGCGCCCGGCCGAGCGCGAGGTCGATCCGGCCGGGGTGCATCGCCAGCAGCGTCCGGAACGTCTCGGCGACCTTGAACGCCGCGTGGTTCGGCAGCATGATCCCGGCCGCGCCGACGCGGATCCGCTCGGTCTGCAGCGCGACGTGCGCGGTCAGCACCTCCGGGGCGCTGCAGGCCAGGCTGCGCATGTTGTGGTGCTCGGAGACCCAGTACCGGCGGTACCCGGCCGCCTCGACGGCCTGCGCGATGCCGACCGCGACGCCTTGCGCGACAGCTTCGCGCGCGCGATGGCCACCGGTCGCGCCATCGACCTGGAGCTGCAGGGCGCGCGTGGCAGCGGGCAGCCGTTCTGGGTGCGCGTGATCGGCGAGGCCGAGTCCAGCGACCCGCTCAGCTCGCGCCTGACCGGCACGCTGCAGGAGGTCACCGAGCGCAAGCAGACCGAGGAGACGCTGCGGGTGCAGGCGCGCACCGACCCGCTGACCGGGCTGCTCAACCGCGACGCGGTGCTGTTCGAACTGGACGCGCGGCTGCAGGATCCCGTGCAGGCCGAGCTGGCGGTGCTGTACATCGACCTGGACCGCTTCAAGATCGTCAACGACGTGCTCGGCCACGCCGCCGGTGACCGCCTGCTGGCCTCCGCCGCGCGCCGCCTCCGCCAGGCGGTGGGCACCGAGGGCCTGATCGCGCGTTTCGGCGGCGACGAGTTCCTGGTGGTCTGCTCCACCGGCGACGACCCCGGCTGTCCGCAACGGCTCGCCACGGCCATCCTGCAGGTATTCGGCGACAGCTTCCGGCTCGAGGGCGAAGAATTCAGCATCACCGCCAGCATCGGCATTGCCCGGGCTCCAGCCGATGGCGTGCGGTCGCAGCAGCTGATCCAGAGCGCCGATGCCGCGATGTACGACAGCAAGCGGCGCGGCCGCAACGGTTCGCAGGCATTTACCCACGAGCTCGCCGAACAGCAGCTGCACCGCCTGCAGATGGAAACCCATCTGCGCCGTGCGGTGCAGAACGACGAGTTCCGTCTGGTCTATCAGCCACAGGTGGCCCTCGCCAGTGGCCGGCTGGTCGCGGCCGAACCACTCATCCGCCGGCGCAACCGCTCGCGCGGCGAGATGCGCCCGGACCGTTTCATCGACCATGCCGAGAGCACCGGCGACATCGTCGGCATCGGCACCTGGGTGCTCAACGAATCCTGCCGCCCGCTGCGGCGCTGGCGCGACGACGGGCTTGCGATCGAGCGGATCGCGGTCAACGTCTCGTACCGGCAGTTCCTGGGCGAGGACCTGGCCAGCAACGTGCGGCGGGCGCTGGCCGAATCGGGCCTGCCCGGTAGCTCGCTGGAGCTGGAATTCACCGAGCGGGTGCTGATCGAGGACGAGCCCGACACCCTGCGCACCTTCGCCGAGCTGCGCGAGCTCGGCGTGACCTTGTCGATCGACGATTTCGGCGAGGGCTACAGCGCGCTGAACTACCTGCGCCGACTGCCGATCCACGGCCTCAAGCTCAGTCAGTTGTTCGTGCAGGGAGTGCCGGACAACCATTCCGACATCGCGGTATGCCAGGCGATCACCGGCATCGCCACCAGCCTCGGCCTCGGCCTGGTCGCCGAGGGCATCGAAACCGACGCCCAGCGCGATTTCCTGATGAAGCTTGGCGTGCCGGTCGGCCAGGGCTACCTGTTCGCCAGCGGGCTGCCAGGCGATGAATTCCTCGAGCGCTACCTCGCAGGTGCCGCCGCTCACACGCCGCGGCCGAGCAGTGCCGGACCGGCCGCACACCCTTCGTAGAGCCCTTCGTAGAGCGAGCACGCCCGCTGCCTTGCTCCCGTCGCGCCGAACCAGCAGCCGAGCAAGCTCGGCTCTACGGGCTGCGGGAAAATGGCGGCGCGGCTAAAATCAGTCCTTTCCGCCCGCAGGACCTCCCTCATGCAGCTATCCGATACCCGCGCCGTCGTCACCGGCGGCGTCTCCGGCCTTGGCCTCGCGGTCGCCCGGCACCTGGTCAGGCACGGCGGCAAGGTCGCGCTGTTCGACGTCAATGATGAAAAGGGCGAGGCCGCGATGGCCGAACTCGGCGACGCGCAAGCGCGCTACTTCAAGACCGATGTCAGCGACGAGGCCGGCGTGGCGGGCAATGTCGCGGCGGCCAGGGAATTCCTCGGCGGGCTCAACGCGACCATCAACTGCGCCGGCATCCTCGGCGCCGGCCGTGTGCTCGGCCGCGAGGGCGCGATGAAGCTGTCGCAGTTCCAGACCACGGTGATGGTCAACCTGGTCGGCAGCTTCAACGTCGCCAAGGCCGCCGCCGAGCTGATGCAGCACAACGAGCCCGGCACCGATGGCGAGCGCGGCGTGATCGTCAACACCGCCTCGGTGGCCGCCTTTGAGGGCCAGATCGGCCAGGCCGCGTATTCGGCGTCCAAGGGCGGCGTGGTCGGCATGACCCTGCCGATGGCGCGCGAGCTGGCGCGCTTCGGGATCCGCGTGATGACGGTGGCGCCGGGCGTGTTCTGGACGCCGATGGTCGACGGCATGCCCGAGGAGGTGCAGAAATCCCTCGCCGCGACCATCCCCTATCCCTCGCGCCTGGGGCGGCCGGAGGAGTTCGCCGACCTGGTCGGGTACATCCTGGGCAACACGTACCTCAATGGCGAGACGATCCGGCTGGACGGCGCGACCCGGCTGGCGCCGAAATAAGCCGCCACGACCTCATCGCTCTTGTAGGAGCGGCTTCAGCCGCGATCTGAAATCGTTCGCCCGCGAGGGTTCCGGATCGCGGCTGAAGCCGCTCCTACAGAACCACCCTGCATCCCTGGAAAACGCATGAAAGCCTACGACATCAAGAAAGGCAACGTCGTCGAACACAACAACACCGTCTACCAGGTGCGCGACATCGAACGCAGCTCGCCGCAGGGGCGCGGCGGCAACGTCAAGTTCCGCTTCACGATGTATTCGGTTCCCGGCGGCAGCAAGTTCGACCTGAGCCTCGGTGGCGACGACGAGCTCAAGGAAGTCGAGCTCAGCCGCCGCCAGGCGACGTTCTCCTACAAGGACGGCGAGGCGTTCGTGTTCCTCGACGACGAGGACTACACGCCGTACACGCGGGACGCCGACGTGGTCGGCGACGCCGCCGGCTACATCGTGCCGGACCTGTCGGGCTGCTATGTGCAGATCATCGACGATGCCCCGGTCGCGCTGCAGTTGCCTGCCAGCGTCACCCTGGAGGTGGTCGAGACCCCGCCCGAGCTCAAGGGCGGCACCGCGACCAAGCGGCCGAAGCCAGCCCGGCTGTCGACCGGCATCGAGATCATGGTCCCGGAGTACATCGGCAATGGCGAGCGGGTCCTGGTCAGCACCAGCACCGGCGAATTCGCCGGCCGCGCCGATTGAAACCCGCCCCCCCTGTAGGAGCGGCTTCAGCCGCGATGCTTTCCACCCAGGTCGCGAAGAAACCCGCCCCAATGTAGGAGCGACGTAAGTCGCGACCCGCCGAACGCGGCGACGATGTGCAGGGCGCGGCTGAAGCCGCTCCTACAAGAACGCGCGCTCCAGCCATTTCAGCGCCATCCGCCGCAGCGAGACGTCGGCATCGGGATCGCTGGCGATCCCGGCGATGTCGCGCCACGCCAGGTCGTGCGACTCCTCGCCGACCACGTAACGTTCGTCCTCGCCGGCACGCACGATGTAGCGTGCGTCGTAGTGCCAGTGCCCCGGCACCTCGCCGCGCTCGGGAATCCAGTGCCGGTCGAGGTCGAACAGCTCGGGCTCGACCCGCAGGTCCGGCAGTCCGGACTCCTCCTGCGCCTCACGCAAGGCGACCCGCGCCAGGTCGCGATCGCCATCGGCGTGGCCGCCCAGCTGCAGCCAGCGTTCGAGCTTGCGGTGATGAGTCAGCAGCACGCGGGTACCGCTGCGGTCGACCAGCCACGCCGAAGCGGTGAAATGCCCCGCCAGCCGCGCCCTCTCGAACGGGTCCTGCGGGTCGGCCAGCAAGGCCTCGAACCCCGTCACCACCTCAGTCTCGGCCGGCCAGCGCCGACGGTATCGCGCCAGTGACTGCAGCAGTCCGAGGGCGCTTTCGGTGGTCGTAACGCACATACGCGGGGTCTGTCGGAAGGCGCGGCAGGGGGGTGCGATTATGCGCGCAAACCACGCAACGCATGCCGCTTGCCGCTGGTTTCCGCACTGGGTTAAGGTGGCGCGCCGCCTCTCCGCGTCATGCCGCGCAAGTGGATCGGCCGCAGACACTCACCGGGGATCGGGATGCTCGATAAATTGTTCGCCGCCACGCCCGGCGTGGCCAGTGGCGCTATCCGCCGTTCACGTGCAGGCCGCGCCACCCGATGGTTGCTGGCCGCCGCGGCGATGTTCGCCGGGCACGCCCACGCCTCCCCCGGCGGCGGCCTGGACGACGCGATCAACACCGCCTTCAAGCCGCTCGCCGATGCGGTGTCGTGGCTGGTGTTTTATCCGATACCCATCGGCTTTGGCGCGACCCTGCCGTTCGTGGTGCTGTGGCTGATCGTCGCGGCGCTGTTTTGCACCGTCTATTTCGGCTTCATCAACCTGCGCGGCTTCGCCCAGGGCTTCCGCGTGATCCGCGGCGACTACGCCCATGCAGGCCACGCCGGCGAGGTCACCCAGTTCCAGGCGCTGGCCACCGCGCTGTCGGGGACGGTGGGGCTGGGCAACATCGCCGGCGTCGCGATCGCGATCAGCATCGGCGGGCCCGGCGCGACGTTCTGGATGATCGTCGCCGGCCTGCTCGGCATGAGTTCCAAGTTCGCCGAATGCACGCTGGGCGTGAAGTACCGCCGCATCAATGCCGACGGCAGCGTATCCGGCGGGCCGATGCACTATCTCAGTCGTGGGATCGCCGAGCAATACCCGCGCCTGAAGCCACTCGGCAAGGGCCTGGCGGTGCTCTTCGCGCTGTTCTGCATCGGCGGCTCGCTCGGCGCCGGCAACATGTTCCAGTCGAACCAGACGTTCCAGCAAATGCTCAATATTTCGGGCGGGGCGGACAGCTGGCTGGCCGGCAAGGGCTGGATGTTCGGACTGCTGATGGCCGCGCTGGTCGCGGTGGTGATCATCGGCGGGCTGCGCTCGATCGCCCGGGTCACCGGCAAGCTGGTGCCGGTGATGGCGGTGATCTATTTCGTCTGCAGCGTCTACATCATCGGCGCCAACCTGGGCAGCGTCGGGCCAGCGTTCGCGGCGATAATCAGCGGCGCGTTCACCCCGGAAGCCGGCTATGGCGGCTTCATCGGCGTGCTGATCCAGGGCTTCCGCCGCGCGGCGTTCTCCAACGAGGCCGGCGTGGGCTCGGCGGCTATCGCGCATGCCGCGGCGCGTACCGGCGAGCCGGCCTCCGAAGGGCTGGTCGCCTTGTGGGAACCGTTCATCGATACGGTGGTGATCTGCACCCTGACCGCGCTGGTGATCGTCATCACCGGCATGTACCAGGTCGACGGCATCGGCGATGGCGTGGCGCTGACCTCGATGGCGTATGCCTCGGTACTCACCTGGTTCCCGTATCTGCTCGCGGTGTCGGTGTTCCTGTTCGCGTTCTCGACCATGCTGGCATGGTCGTATTACGGCGAGAAGTCGGCCTGCTACCTGTTCGGCGAGTCGCGCACCGTCAGCCTCGGCTACAAGCTGTTGTTCTGCGTGTTCGTGGTGATCGGCGCTTCCAGCAACCTCGGCGTGGTGATGGACTTCTCCGATGCGATGATCCTGGTGATGTCGGTGCCCAACCTGATCGGCGTGTACCTGCTGGCCCCGGTGATCCGGCGTGAACTCGGTGACTACCTGCGTCGGCTCAACAGCGGCGAGATCCGTAATTACCGCACCCACCCCGAAGGCAGCACCGCATGAGCAGTACGTCCACGCGGGAACCATCGCTGCTGCAGGCGCTGGTCCCGCTGCTGTTTTTGAGCGCGGCGCTCGCCGGCGCGGTCTATCTGTACGGCGACAACGCCTCCTACGGCGCCAACCAGATCTCGCTGCTGCTGGCCGGCGGCATCGCCGCGCTGGTCGGGCTGCGCAACGGGATGCGCTGGGAGGACCTGCAGGAGAGCCTGGTGCAGGGCGTGTCGCTGGCGGTCGTGCCGATCTTCATCCTGATGGCGGTGGGTGCGCTGATCGGCACCTGGATCCTGAGCGGCACCGTGCCGACCTTGATCGTCTACGGCATGCAGCTGCTGCATCCCTCGTTCTTCTACCCGGCGGCGTGCCTGATCTGCGCGATCGTGGCGCTGGCGATCGGCAGTTCGTGGACCGTCGCCGGCACCCTGGGCGTGGCCTTGATCGGCGTCGCCCAGGGCCTGGACATGTCGCCGGCGATCACCGCCGGCGCGGTGATCTCCGGGGCCTATTTCGGCGACAAGATGTCGCCGCTGTCGGACACCACCAACATCGCCCCGGCGGCCGCCGGCAGCGAATTGTTCGAGCACATCCGCCACATGGTCTGGACCACCGGGCCCAGCATCGTGATCGCGCTGATCGCGTTCACCGTGATCGGGCTGGGCGGCGGCGGACGGATGGATGGCGGCGATGCCTTCGGCGACCTGCCGGTCCTGCTGGATGCCCAGTTCGACCTGGGCCTGCATCTGCTGATCCCGATGCTGGTGGTGTTCGTGCTGGCGATGCGCCGGTTCCCGGCCTACCCGACGATCCTGATCGGGGCGCTGCTGGGCGCGGTGTTTGCGGTCGTGTTCCAGCCCGAGGTGGTGATCGGCCTGGCCGGCAACGAGGCCTTGTCGCGGCCGATGGCGCTGCTGTCGGGCGCATGGACGGCGCTGTTCGACGGGTTCAAGGCCGACACCGGCAACGCCGCGGTGGACGACCTGCTCAGCCGCGGCGGCATGATCAGCATGCTCAACACGATCTGGCTGATCGTCTGCGCGATGGCCTTCGGCGCGATGATGGAAAAGGCCGGGCTGCTCGAGCGCATGATCCGCAGCGTGCTCAAGGCCGCGCGCTCGACCGGTTCGCTGATCGCCGCGACGCTGGGCACCGCGGTCGGCGCCAATGCCATCGCCGCCGACCAGTACATGGCCATCGTGCTCACCGGCCGGCTCTACCGGCCCGAGTACGAACAGCGCGGACTGGCGCCGGTCAACCTGTCGCGCGCGCTCGAGGACGGCGGCACCATCACCTCGCCGCTGGTGCCCTGGAACACCTGCGGCGCCTACATGGCCGGCACCCTGGGCGTGGCCACGCTGGACTACCTGCCCTACGCGTTCTTCAACCTGGCCAGCCCGCTGGTGGCACTGGTGCTGGCCTACGCCGGCTTCAAGATCCTCCGGCTGCGGCCGGCCGACCCCGTCACCGCCCCGCGCGCCTGACCGGCGCCATCACTGACAACACCGAGCCGAAAACAGACCTATGGAAAAGACCTCGATCCACGGCATGTGGTCCTCGCGCACCGCCTTCATCCTTGCGGCAACCGGATCGGCGGTCGGCCTGGGCAACATCTGGCGCTTCCCGTACATGACCTCCGACAACGGCGGCGGCGCCTTCGTGTTGATCTACCTGGCCTGCATCGCCGTGGTCGGCCTGCCGATACTCATGTCGGAAATCCTGCTCGGCCGCTACGGCCGCGAAAGCCCGGTCAACACGCTGATAGGGGCGGTGCGCGACAGCCGTGCATCCCGCGGCTGGGTCGGCATCGGCTGGATCGGCATCGTCGCCGGCGTTCTGATCCTGAGCTTCTACAGCGTGGTCGCCGGCTGGACCCTGCACTACAGCTGGCTGTACCTGAAGCAGCTGTTCGGCGGCGCGGGCATCACCGATCCGGCAGCCACCTTCGGAGCGCTGCTCGCCAGTCCGCTCGAGCTCAGCCTCTGGCATGCGCTGTTCATGGTGCTCACCGTCGGCGTGGTGGCACTGGGCGTGGAGAAGGGACTGGAGCGCGCCGTGCGCTTCCTGATGCCGGCGCTGTTCATCCTGCTGCTGGTGCTGGTGATCTACGGCGCCACCACCGGCCACCTCGGCCAGGCCGCGACATTCCTGTTCAACCCGGACTGGTCGCGGGTCGATGGCAACACGTTCCTGCGCGCGATGGGTCAGGCGTTCTTCTCGCTGAGCCTGGGCATGTGCACGATGATGACCTACGGCGCATACCTGCCAAAGGACATTTCGATCCCCAAGGTCGGCGTGACCGTGGCGCTGGCCGATACCGGCGTGGCGTTGCTGGCAGGGCTGGCGATCTTCCCGATCGTGATCTCGTTCGGGCTCGACCCGCAAGGCGGCGGCCCCGGGCTGATCTTCACCTCGCTGCCGCTGGCGTTCAACGCGATGCCGCTGGGCATCTTCTATGGCCTGCTGTTCTTCGCGCTGCTGTCAGTCGCGGCTTGGACCTCGTCGATCTCGCTGCTGGAACCGGCCACCGCCTATCTGGTCGAGCGCGGCCGCATGAGCCGCAAGCGGGCCGCGAGCTGTGTGGCCGGGTTGTGCTGGCTGCTGGGCCTGGCTTCGGTGCTGTCGCTGAACCACTGGTCGCACATCCAGCTGTTCGGCCGCGACATCATGAGCTTCATCGAGCTGATCGCCAACGACCTGATGCTGCCGCTGGGCGGCCTGCTGATCGCGCTGTTCACCGGCTGGGCGCTGCGCGAGACCGTGCTGCGCGACCAACTCACCGGCATGCCGCAAGGGTTGTTCACGACCTGGCGCTGGCTGCTGCGGATCATCGCCCCGGTGCTCGTACTGGCGGTGCTGGTCAGCGCGGTGCTGTAGGACCGGTGCAACCGGCCGGTCGAGCGCATTCGACCGGCCGGGCTGGCGATCGCCTTTGGGCTAAACTGCGCGGCATGACCGCCCTGCCCTACGACCCGCGGCAACTGTCCCACTGCGCCGGCGAAATCATCACCCACGTGCGCGAGCTGGCCGCGCGCGGCTGGACCCCGGCGACCAGCAGCAATTTCTCGCAGCGCCTGGACGAGCGGCACGTCGCGATCACCGTCTCCGGCCGCGACAAGGGCCGGCTGACCGAGGCCGACATCATGGTCGTCGACCTCGACGGCCAACCGGTCGCCACCGGGCACCGGCCATCGGCCGAGACCCTGCTGCACACCCAGCTGTACTCGCGGTTCGCCGAGGTCGGCTGCGTGCTGCATACCCACTCGCAGGCGCAGACGGTGGCTTCGCGGCTGTACTCGGGCGCCGGGCACGTGCACCTGGAAGGCTACGAGCTGCTGAAGGCGTTCACCGGCAACACCACCCATGAGACCGCGGTCGAGCTGCCGGTGCTGCCCAACAGCCAGGACATGCACACCCTCGCCGCCCAGGTCGATGCGCTGCTGGACCGGCAGTGCATGTGGGGGTATCTGATCGACGGCCACGGCCTCTACGCCTGGGGCCGCGACATGCACGAGGCACGCCGCCACCTGGAGGCGTTCGAATTCCTGCTCGGTTGTGAACTTGAATTGAGGAGACTGCAGCGATGAGCCGGCTACGCGTATTTTCCGATGCCGCCCCCGACACCATGCAGCTCAGCACCCGCGATCACGCCGAAATGGCGCGCGAGCTGGCCCGCATCGGCGTCGGCTTCGAGCAATGGCAGGCCACCCAGGCGGTCGCGCCGGGCGATGCACCGGAAAAGATCATGGCCGCCTACCGCGCCGACATCGACCGCCTGGTCGAGCAGCGCGGCTTCAAGAGCGTCGACGTGGTCAGCATCGCGCCAGACCACCCGCAGCGCGAGGACATGCGCGCCAAGTTCCTTGACGAGCATTTCCACAAGGAAGACGAGGTGCGCTTCTTCGTGGCCGGCTCGGGGCTGTTCACCCTGCACGTGGGCGACAAGGTCTACGATATCCTGTGCGAGGCCGGCGACCTGGTCTCCGTGCCCGATGGCACCACGCACTGGTTCGACATGGGCCCGGAGCCGAGCTTCGTCGCGATCCGCTTCTTCACCGAGCCCGACGGCTGGGTCGGCCACTTCACCGGCACCGATATCGCGCAGCGGTTCCCGCGTTACGAAAACTCCTGAAACCGCAAAAGCGCCCCGGTAGGAGCGACGTAAGTCGCGATGCTCCTGCGACGCTGGGCGTCGATCGCGACTCACGTCGCTCCTACATGAGCCCGACATGCCAATGACGCGCGCCATCCTCACCGACATCGA
The DNA here is from genome assembly GCA_019348095.1 of Pseudomonadota bacterium. GTDB lineage: Bacteria > Pseudomonadota > Gammaproteobacteria > Xanthomonadales > Xanthomonadaceae > Novilysobacter_A. The sequence continues at coordinate 10,304 of JAHWKC010000010.1, forward strand.
AGGCACCACCAGCAGCATCACCTTCGTCAAGGACGTGCTGTTTCCGTATGCGCGGCGCGCGCTGCCGGGGTACATCGAGGCACACGGGCGCGAGCCGGCGGTGCGCAAGTGGCTGGACGCGGTGGCGACCGAGTGCGGCGGCATGTGCGATGACGCGATGATCATCGAGGTGCTGCAGGGCTGGATCGACCAGGACCGCAAGCACACCGCACTCAAGGCGCTGCAGGGCATGGTGTGGGCCGAGGGCTACCGCAACGCCGACTTCACCGCGCACCTGTACCCCGACGCCGCCGCCGCGCTGCGCGCGTGGCATGGTGCGGGCCTGCCGCTGTACGTCTACTCCTCCGGCAGCGTGCCGGCACAGCGCCTGTTCTTCGGCCACAGCGACGACGGTGACCTGAGCTCGCTGTTTTCCGGCTGGTTCGACACCGAGATCGGCGGCAAGCGCGAGCCCGCCAGCTACCGGCGCATCGCCGAGGCGATCGCTCGTGCGCCCGGGGACGTGCTGTTCCTCTCGGACGTGGTCGCGGAACTGGACGCCGCGCGCGAGGCCGGCCTGGAAACCGTGCTGGTCGATCGCCGCGAGGACTATCCGCAACCCCGCTTGGCCGATGCGGGCGGGCATCCACGGGTGGAGTCCTTCGCCGAACTCGACATCGGCACCTGATGACCGGAGCGACCGCGTTCCGGGCAGCCAAGCGCAGCGATCTGGCCGAGATCGTGCGGATGCTCGCCGACGATCCGCTCGGCGCCCGGCGCGAGCGCTACGAGCTGCCACTGCCGCCTGCCTACCAGGCCGCGTTCGATGCCATCGCCGGGGACTCCAACAACGAGCTGATCGTCGCCGAGTCCGGCGGCCGCGTTGTCGGCGTGATGCAGATCACCTTCATCCCCTATCTCACCTACCAGGGCGGCTGGCGCGCACTGGTCGAAGGCGTGCGCATCGATGCCAGCGCGCGTTCGCTCGGCCTGGGCCGGCGCATGCTGGAGTGGGCGATCCGGCGCGCGCGCGAACGCGGCTGCCATGTCGTGCAACTCACCACCGACAAGGCCCGACCTGACGCCCTGCGGTTCTATGAAAGCCTCGGCTTTGCCGCTACGCACGAAGGCATGAAACTGCATCTGGCGGATTGAACCGCGGCCCTCGACCCAGTCAGTTCGAGCTTCGATAGTCACGGCCGCCGATTTTTTTTGCTCGTCATTCCCGCGAACGCGGGAACCAGCGACTTTGCTGCCATCGATCACGTGCCAGGTCCCCGCCCCGGCACCGATCAATCCGCCCCGCCCTGCGCCGCCTCGTCGAGCCGATAGACAGTGCGCGCACGTTGCTCGCCCTGCCAGCGGTCGAACGCGCGCACTTCGACATCGTGCTGGCCCGGTGCCAGATCCGTCGGCAGCGCGCCACGCCACAGGTGCTGTGACGGCCGGGCTTCCGGCGAGCGGTCGTAACCACGCAGATGATCGGCGAGATCGTCGCGCATGTTCTCGATCAGCAGCCGCGGGTCGGGCTGTTGGACGCGCTGCATCGGCCGCCACTGGCCACCATCGATCCGGTATTCGACGCGGCTGTCGGGCTCGCCCATGAACACGTTCGCGTAGATGCCCCATGCCGGATACGCGCCGCGGCGCAGCACCCGCGGCGCGTGCAGGGCCATCGCTGCGGTGGACGCGGGATCATCCGCCGGCAGGCGCGCCGGATGCCAGCTCAACGCGTATTCACCGCTGGGCTCCACCCGCAACCGTGCATAGCCATTGGGCGTGCCGTCGCTCATGGTCGCATCGGGAATACCGGCCTCGTCCTTGGCCCCCGACCAGAACGCGCCGCAGGCCGCACCGACGTTGTACTCGTGCAGCGGCACTGTCCCGTGCCAGCCACTTTCGGCGCCGTGACGGACGTGCTGCTGGACGTGGCTGTGCCCGCTGAGCACCAGCACGCGCGGGAACCCGCGCAGCAGTGCGAACAGGCGCTCGCGATCGCCGCCACGGAAAGTGGCGCGGCCGGGTGCGGTGTCGAACAGCGGAATATGCAGCGCAAGCACCAGCAGCCGGTCTTTCGGTACCGTCGGCAGGTAACGCTGGAGGAAGCCGAACTGGTCCTCGCGCAGCCCGCCGATGTAGCCCGGAGTCTGGCCCGGCCGGTAGATCACGTCGTCGAGCACGATGAAATTCGCCTCGGCCTCTTCCCACGCGAACGTGTCCGGGCCGTAGTGATGGCGGAAGGTCAGCAGCGATTCGGCGTCGTTGGCGGCATCGAAATCGAGGTCATGGTTGCCCGGTGCATGCAGCCACGGCACCCCGAGGCGCGCGGTCGCGGCATTGATCGCCGGATAGAGCGCGAGATCGTCGTTGACGATATCGCCCAGGCTGATCCCCAGATCGGCGGCGCCACCCTTGAAGTAGAACCTGCCGAAGCTGTGCGCCAGCTCGATTGCGCCCCGCTCCATCGCCGGGCGCACGATGTCGCGGGCGTAATAGTCGATATCGGCTGCGGACTTGACCTGCGGGTCGCCGAACACCAACACCTCCAGACCCGCGCGCCGGTCTGGCGAGGGCTGCGCCGGCACCAGCGCGTAATCCCGGCAAGCGGGACGCCCGACAGGGATGCCGCCATGGGCCGGACCTGGCTCGACGCGCACGTGGCGCCAGTATTGCGGCAGGCCGTTGGCGCGCGCGGGCACGGTGTAGCCGGCCGGCTTGATTACGAAGCTGGTGCGCCCGTCGATCACCGGCAGGTGATAGGCACCGCGGGCGTCGGTGGTGACCAGTTCGACGCCGTCGGACACCTTGATGCCGGGCAATCCCGGCTCGCCGGCATCACGGCGGCCGTTGCCGTCGCGGTCCTCGAAGACCGTGCCGCTGTTGCAGGGCGGCGGCAGTGCCTCGGCCGGCGCCGCAAGGCACGACAGGCATAGCGTGGCGATCAAAAGACGCGGTAGCGGCATGGCGGCGGACGAGCATGGCGGCGTTGGTCGAAGCCTAGCAGCCGCCGCAACCACCGCCCTCCGTAGGAGCGGCTTCAGCCGCCGAGCTCTACCCTCCGATCGCGACAGCCCCGCACTCCATGTGTAGGAGCGACGTAAGTCGCGACCGACGTCGCACGCGCGGTGCAGGGTCGCGACTCACGTCGCTCCTACACAAGCACGCGTTCAACCGGTCGGGGCTTCATGGCGGGCGCGGAGCACCGCGACCGCGTCCTCCAGCGACAGCCCGCGCGCGCGCAGCAGGACCTGCAGGTGGAACAGCAGGTCGGCCGCTTCACCCGCCAACGCCGCGTCGTCCTGCGCCACCGCCGCCAGCGCCACCTCCACGCCCTCCTCGCCGACCTTCTGCGCGATGCCGCGCACGCCATCGTCGAACAGCCCGGTGGTATAGCTGCCGGCGGGGCGATCGCGTTCGCGCCCGGCGATCAACGCGTCCAGCTCGGCGAGGAAGCTGCCGGGTGCATCGACAAAGCAGCTCGCGCGTCCCAGATGGCAGGTCGGGCCGTGCGGCCGCGCCTGGACCAGCAGGGTGTCGCGGTCGCAGTCGGTCCGCAGCGAAACCAGCTGGAGCACATGGCCGGAGGATTCGCCCTTCATCCACAGCCGCCGCCTGCTGCGACTGAAAAACGTCACGCGGCCGCTGTCGAGCGTCGCCTGCAGCGCCGCGCGGTCCATGTAGCCGAGCATCAGCACCCGCAGTGTCGATGCGTCCTGCACGATCGCCGGCAGCCGGCCGGCCTGTATTTCCCACGCCAAGGACTCGATCGAGAAGTCGGCATAGGGAACTGCGGGCTGTTGCGAAAGGCTCGCATCACTGGACATCGCGCACCTCGACACCCTGGGCGCGCAACTCGCGCTTGAGCTCCGGGATCTGCACCGTGCCGGCATGGAACACGCTGGCGGCCAGCGCGGCGTCGACGTCGGCCTCGCCGAACACGTCGGCGAAGTGCTGCGCGCTGCCGGCCCCGCCGGAGGCGACCAGCGGCACCGCACAGACGGCGCGCACCGCACGCAGCTGTTCCAGATCGAAGCCGTCGCGCACGCCATCGCTGCCCATGCAATTGAGCACGATCTCGCCGGCACCGCGCTGCTGGGCCTCGACCACCCAGTCCAGCGTGCGCCTGGCCAGCGCCTGGGTGCGCGCCGGATCGCCGGTGTACTGGCGCACGCGCCATTGGCCGTCAGCGTCGCGCAGGCTGTCGATGCCGACCACCACGCATTGCACGCCGAACGCCAGCGCCAGTTCGTCGATCAGCGGCGGCCGCTCCAGCGCCGGCGTGTTGACCGAGATCTTGTCGGCACCGGCCTGCAGCACCTCGCGCGCGTCCGAGACGCTGCGGATGCCGCCGGCGACGCAGAACGGGATGTCGATCACCCGCGCCACCCGCTCGACCCAGTCGCGCCCGACACGTCGTCCCTCCGGGCTGGCGGTGATGTCGTAGAACACCAGCTCGTCGGCGCCGGCATCGCGGTAGCGCAGCGCGAGCTCGACGATGTCGCCCATGTCGACGTGGTCGCGGAAGCGCACGCCCTTGACCACGCGGCCGGCGCGCACGTCCAGGCACGGAATGATCCGTCGGCTCAGCATGAGACCTCGCTTGCAAGCGCATCGGCCAGCGCGAAGCGGCCATCGAGCAGGCCCTTGCCGAGCACCGCTCCGGCACAGCCGCAGGCATGCGCCGCGACGATGTCGGCGATGTCGCGCACGCCGCCGGATGCCTGCAGCGCCACCTGCGGCGCCAGTGCAAGGATGTACCGGTACAGGTCGAGGTTCGGGCCCGACAGCATGCCGTCGCGCTCGATGTCGGTGCACAGCAGGTGCTGCAATCCTGCTTCGACGTAAGCCGCCAGCACGTCTTCCAGCACGGTCCCGCTGTCCTGGGTCCATCCGGCGACCGGCAGCCGCCACGAGCCGTCCCGCGCCATCCGGGCGTCGAGCGCGATGGTGATGCGCCCGGCGCCGAATTTCGCGATCCAGCCGGTGACCCGTTCGGGCTCGCGCACGGCCAGCGAGCCGATCACCACGCGTGCGGCGCCCGCGTCGAGGATCGCCTCGATGTCGCTTTCGCTGCGCACGCCACCCCCGGTCTGCACGCTCAGGCCGGTGGTGCCGACGATCTCGCGCAGCAAAGGCGCCAGGGTGTACCCACCCGCGCGTGCCGCATCCAGGTCGACCAGGTGCAGCCATGCGGCACCTGTCTTCGAATAGGCGGTCGCGACTGCAAGCGGCTTGTCGGGGTAGCGCGTTTCCTGCGCATAGTCGCCCTGGCGCAGCCGCACCACGCGGCCGTCGCGAACGTCGATGGCCGGATACACGGTGAACGCCTTCATGCCACTGCCCCGGAAAGGAAGTTCTCGAGCAACCGCGCACCGGTCGTGGCCGAACGCTCGGGATGGAACTGCGCGCCGAAGCAGTTGCCCCGGCCGACCACCGCAGCGAAGGCCTCGCCGTGCGTGCTGCTGGCAAGGGTGTCGCCGGTCAGCGGTGCGGCGAAGCTGTGCACGAAGTAGGCCTGGGATTGCCCGGTCAGCCCTTCGAGCAGCGGCGACTGCGCCATCGGCTGTAAACGGTTCCAGCCCATGTGCGGGACGCGCACGCCCGGGGCGGGTCGCAGTCGACGCACCCGCCCCGGCAGCAGTCCGAGGCACGCGACATCGCCCTCCTCCGACGAGTCGTACAGCAGCTGCATGCCAAGGCAGATGCCGAGCAACGGCTGCCGCAGTTGCTGAATGAGATCCACCAATCCCAGTGCGTGCAGGCGCGCCATCGCGGGAGCGGCGGCACCGACGCCCGGCAGGATCACCCGGTCGGCCGCGCAGATCACCGCCGGATCCGCACTCAACTGCGCATCGGTGCCGAGCCGCTGCAGTGCGTAGCGCACCGAGCCGATGTTGGCGCCGCCCGCGTCGATCAGCACCACGTTCATGCCGATTCCTGCATTACAGCGCGCCCTTGGTACTGGGCAGCTCACGACCTTCGCGGCGCAGCGCCTGGCGCAAGGCGCGCGCCACCGCCTTGAAGCAGGCCTCGACCTTGTGGTGATCGTTGTCGCCGTACACCTTGAGGTTGAGGTTGAGTCCCGCGGTCTCGCACAACGAGCGGAAGAAGTGCGGCACCAGTTCGGTCGGCATGTCGCCGACGCGCTCGCGCTGGAAGCTGCCTTCGAAAACGAAATACGGGCGCCCGGAAAAATCCAGCGCGGCGCTCGCCAGGGTCTCGTCCATCGGCAGCGTAAACCCGTAGCGACCGATCCCGCGCTTGTCGCCGAGCGCCTCCCGCAGCGCCTGTCCGAGTGCCAGCGCGCTGTCCTCGATCGTGTGGTGCTCGTCGATGTGCAGGTCGCCCTCGCAGGTCAGCTCCAGCGCGAATCCGCCGTGCTTGCCGATCTGTTCGAGCATGTGGTCGAAGAACCCCAGCCCGGTGCGTACCTGCGGGTCGGCCGTGCGGTCCAGATCGATGCTCACGCGCACCCGCGTCTCGCGGGTGTTTCGCTGCACGGTCGCGGTGCGTGGTGCATCGGCCAGCGCGTGGGCGATCGCGTCCCAGTCCCAGTCGCCACCGAACTGTCGGGTGCGCAGCTGGAACGCGCGAACGCCGAGATTGCGCGCGAAGCCGTTGTCGCTGTCGCGGTCGCCGACCATCGCCGAACGTACCCAGTCGATGCTGCGGTCCTTCAGCAGATCCAGCGCCAGCCCGATGTTGGGCTTGCGCGTCAGCGCATTGTCGGCCGGCAGGGTGACGTCGATCAGCACCTCGCGGAAACCGATGCCCTGACTTTCGAACACCTGCATCATCAGCGCGTGCGGGCCGTCAAACGTCGCCTGCGGATACGCTTCGCTGCCCAGCCCGTCCTGGTTGGTGACCATCACGAACTGGTAGCCCGCGTCGCGCAGGCGCAGCATCGCTGGAATCACACCCGGCACGAAGCGCAACTTGGTGAAGCAGTCGATCTGGAAGTCTTCTGGCTCTTCGATCAGCGTGCCGTCGCGATCGACGAACAGCACCGGTGTCAATGGACCGCTCACGCTGGCACCTCTTGTCTCAATAGGGAAATCACCCTGCGGTTCTGCTCGGGGCTGCCGACGGTGATCCGCAGCGCGTTGTCCAGGCGCGGTGACGCGCGCATGTCGCGGACCACGACGCCGGCCGCGAGCAGTCGCTCGAACACCGCCTGCGCGTCGGAAAACCGCGCCAGCACGAAGTTGGCCTGCGACGGATAGGCGCGCAGCACGCCCGGTGCGTCGGCCAGCGCGTCGACCAGCCGCTCGCGCTCACCGCGTACGACGGCCACGTTCGTCCCGGTGGTCGCCAATGCGCCCGACGAAAGTGCGTCGCAGGCGAGTTGCACGCAGGGACCGGGCAGCGGATACGGCGCCTGGCAACGCTGCAGCACCGCAACCAGCGGCTCGCGCGCGATCACGCTGCCGATGCGCGCCGCCGCCAGCGCATGCGCCTTCGACAGCGTCCGCAACACGACGATGTTGGCTTGCTGCTCGATCAGCGATACCGC
>JAHWKC010000110.1 GCA_019348095.1 Pseudomonadota bacterium
GACCGCAGTCGCTGAGCCTGCGCGCATACCTGGCGGCGCTGCGCGGCGGACTCGGCCTGAGCCGCGCGCGCTTTCTGCCGGTGCCGATGCCGCTGGTGCGCGCGGCGGTCGCGATCGGCGCCAAGCTGCCCGGCAGCCTTGCCGACGCCGACACCTTGCGCATGCTCGAACGCGGCAATTGCGCCGACCCCACGCCGATCAGCCGCCTGCTCGGACGCCCACCGCGCCCGGCCGATGCGTTCATCGGCGCGGCGGCGGCGCCGGCGCTGCGTTGCTCGGCGCAACTGCGCCTGTGGCTGCCGCTGCTGCGGCTCAGCGTCGCGCTGGTGTGGCTGGTGACGGGCGTGCTGTCGCTTGGGGTGTATCCGGTCGATGACAGCCTGGCGCTGCTCGCGCGCACCGGCATCACCGGCGGGCTCGCGCTGTTCGCGCTGTACGCCGGGGCGACGCTGGACCTGGTGTTCGGCGCGGCGACGCTGTTGATGCGGCGAAGGCGCCGGCTGTACCAGGCGCAGCTGCTGGTGATCGTGGCCTACACCGCGATCATCACCTGGCACCTGCCCGGGTTCTGGCTGCACCCCTACGGGCCGATCCTCAAGAACCTGCCGATGCTCGCGGCGATATGGCTGCTGCACGAGACCGAGGAGCGGACATGAGCGGGCACTTGAACGAGTACACGATCGTGTTGTGGCTGCACATCCTGTCCTCGACGCTGCTGTTCGGCACCGGAATCGGCTCGGCGTTCTACCTGCTGCTCAGCAGCCTCGGCCGTGACCCGCGGGTGGTCGCGGTGGTGGCCGGTCATGTGGTGACGGCCGACTGGCTGTTCACCGCCACGACCATCGTGTTCCAGCCGGCCAGCGGCTTCTATCTGCTGCACCTGGCCGGCATGCCGCTGCAGATGCGCTGGATCGTCTGGTCCCTGGTGCTGTACGCGCTCGCGACCGCGTGCTGGCTGCCGGTGATCTGGCTGCAGATGCGCATGCGCGACATCGCCCGCGCCGCAGTGCGCGACGGCGGCGCGTTGCCGCCGGCGTACTGGCGGTGCTTCCGGGTGTGGGTGGCGCTCGGGTTTCCGGCGCTGTTCGCGTTCCTGGCGATCTTCTACCTGATGGTGGCCAAGCCGGTCTGAGGCGGAGGGCCGCGTGCCCCTACGGAACGGTCATGCGGGGTCCTCGCCCGACAAGGTCGTGCCGCCGGCATTGACCGCGAGAATCCGGATCGCGCGATCATCGACTTCCACGATGCTCATCGAGGCCAGCCCGATCTCGATGCGCTGGAACAGGTCCAGCGGGATGCCGGCGTAGTGCGCGATCGCGGCCTTGATCAGGTCGCCGTGGCTGACCACCGCCACGGTCGCCTGCGGGTGCCGGAGGCGCAGCCTTTCAAGACCGATGATCATGCGTGCCTGGGCCTGCAGCATGAACTCGCCATCGGGCACCGGCGCGCAACTGCGCAACGTGTTGAAGCGTTCGAACCGCGGGTCCCCGGCGAGCTCATCGAAACTGCCATTGGTCCACTGGCCGAACGCGAGTTCGAGGAAGTCTTCACAGGTCACGACCGGCAGCCCGAGTAGCGTGGCAATCGGTTCGGCGGTTTCGACGGCGCGCTCCAGCGGACTGCTGTAGAGCGCAGCGATGGCCGCGCCCGCCAATCGTTCGGCCAGCGCGTTGGCCTGGCGGCGGCCGCGTTGGTCCAGGTGCACGCCGGCCATGCGTCCGGCGAGGGACTTGCCGGACGAGGCGACGGCCGCATGGCGGATCAGGAGAAACCGGGTCACTGGCATTCACTGGCAGGTTGTGGGCACCGCTTGTGGGTGGGCCGGGACGCTGATGCCGTACGGGTGAAGCCGCGCTCGCCAGGGCACGCGCGGTAAATCGATCACACCATTTCCGGGATGAGCGTGGTGAAAATCGGAATCCTCACCTTCCATCGCTGCAACAACTACGGGAGCTACTGGCAGGCGCGCTGCCTGGCCGAAGGGCTGCGCACGCGCGGCCACGACGTGGTCATCCTGGATCATGCCTCGCGGCGGATCGATCTGGCCGAATGGAAGTGCGCGTTCCGCCCGACCCTGCCCGATGCGACGCCGAAGGCGGACTACCCGCGTTACCGCGAGAAGATCCTGCGGTTCTTTCGCGCGATTGCCGCGCTGCCGCTGTCGACGCGGTTTCCGCTGGATGCACCGCTGGACGCACCTGCACGGATGGAGCGCTGCGACGTGGTGGTGGTCGGCAGTGACGAGGTGTGGAACCTGCTGCACCCGTGGTATGGGCGCTGCGCGCTGTTCTACGGCGACGGCGTGGGCGCGCAGCGCCTGGTGTCGTATGCGGCCAGCTTCGGCAACTACGACGGCTGGTGCGGGCTGGAGCCGGCCTGGGCCGAGAAGCTGCGCAACTTCGAGTCCATTTCGGTGCGCGATCAGTCCTCCCGCGCGATCGTCGAGCAGGCGCTCGGGGTGCAGCCGGAGGTGGTGCTCGATCCGTGCCTGCAGTTCCCCTTCGGTGCCCCGCTCCCGCTTGAGGACACCGAGCCGGAGGGCGAGCCACTGCCGGCACGTTATCTCGCCTTGTACGGCCACAGCTTTTCGCAGTCGTTCGTGGAGCAGGTCCGGCGCTGGGCACGGCGCAAGAAGCTGCCGGTGATCAGCATCGGCTACCGCAACGACTGGGCCGACCGCCAGTGGATCGGCGCCGGGCCGCACGAGTTCGCGCCGTTCATCGCCGGGGCCGAAGCGGTGGTGACCAATTTCTTCCACGGTTGCGTGTTCGCGCTGCGCAACGCCAAGCCTTTCGCCTGCGAGGAGTCGCGTTACCGCAGCAACAAGCTGCGGGGCCTGATGGCCACCGTCGGCGGGCAGTCCCACCTGTTGGCCGAAGGCGCCGCGGCTGGTGGATGCGGCCGCCTGCTGGATGCGCCGCCCGGCGCGGCGATGCTCCAGCAAATAGAGCACTTCCGCAGCAGCTCGGACCGTTACCTCGACCGCGCACTGGCCGCCCCGCCGCAGGCCGGATGAACGCCGAGCCCGGTCCTGCCGACATCGCCCGCTCCGGCCTGTGCATCGGCTGCGGCAGTTGCGCGGGCCGCTCCGGCGCAGCCGCGGCGTCGATGCAGTTCGATGCCCACGGACTGCTCCGCCCGGCCGGACCGGACGAGTGGCTGCGCCATGGGCCGGCGGACTTCGCCAGTACCTGCCCGTTCTCACCGGCAGCCCTGGATGAGGACCGGCTTGCCGCCGAGCTGTTTCCCCACGCGCCGCAGCGCAGCGCCGATGTCGGGCGTTTCGAGGCGGCGTATGTCGGCCATGTCGCCGAGCAGGACTTCCGGCTGCGCGGCAGCTCCGGGGGCATGGTCAGCTGGGTGGCGGCCGAGTTGCTGCGAAAGGGCCTGATCGACGCGGTCGCGCACGTCGTCGCGGCCGAGCAGCCCGACCGGGACGGACGGTTCTTCCGCTACCGGATCTCGCGCAGTGCCCGCGATGTCCGCGCCGGCGCGCAGTCCCGGTACTACCCGATCGAGATGTCGGAGGTGCTCGAGGCGATCGCGGCCGAACCGGGCCGCTACGCCGTGGTCGGTATCCCATGCTTCATCAAGGCAGTGCAGTTGCTGCGGCGCAAGGACCCGTTGTTCCGGGAGCGCATCGGCTACACGCTGGGGCTGTTCTGCGGGCACATGAAGAGCGCCCGGTTCGTGGAGAGCCTGGCGCGGCAGATGGAGGTCGAGCTGCACGAGGTGGTCGGCGTGGAGTTCCGGCACAAGGCGCCGGAGCGTCCGGCCAACTGGTACAGCGCCAGGCTCACGTTGCGCGATGGCCGCACCGTGAGCCAGGACTGGTGGCACCTGGCCGACGGCGACTGGGGCGCCGGCTTCTTCATGGCCCCGGCCTGCAACTTCTGCGACGACGTGGTGGCCGAGACCGCCGACGTGTCCTTCGGCGATGCCTGGGTCGAGCCGTATAGCTCCGACTGGCAGGGCACCAATGTGGTCATGGTGCGCTCGCCGGCGGTGGCGCAGCTGATCGACGAGGCGGTTTCCGCGGGCCGGCTGCAGCTGGAGGCGGTCGATGACGGCTTCGTCGCGCAGACCCAGGCCGCCGGCCTGCGCCAGCGCCGCGAAGGCCTCGCCTACCGGCTCGCGCATCGCAGCAGCGGCGTGCCGCCAAGCAAGCGCGTTGCGCCCGACGCGCGTTCGCCGGCGGCGCGGCGCAAGCTGATCTACCTCACGCGCCGGGCGATCTCGACCTGGAGCCACCGGATGTTCCGCCTCAGCCGCGCGACCGGCAGCAGCGCGCTGTACCTGCGCTGGGCGCGCGCGGCGACGCGTCTGTACCACGCGCTGACCTACCACCGCGGCCCCCTGGGGCAGATCGTCCGGCGCCTGGGCCTGCGCTGAGCGGCGGCGATCGCCCAAGCGACCGTGCGTGCTCAGGCGTAGCGCCGCATCATCGCCATGCAGAACTCGGCGAACTCCGCGTTGTCGCGTGGCGGGCTGGTGTGGTGCGGCTGGATGCCCTTGGATTCGGGCGTGAAGCAGAACGTCACGGTGAGCTCGAACTCCTCGAGCGCAGCCATCATCCGGTCGAACCATCGTTCGGCGTCGGGCCGCAGGTAGTCGGCCCAGCTCAGCCCGGTGCGCAGGCGGCGCACGCCGAGCCGGCGCAGCCAGCCGACGGCGTCATCGAGGCGGTGGTCCTCGAAGTGGAACCACTGGCAGATGCCCATCTGCGGCGTGTAGTCGGCGAATTGCGCCAGGGCGAGTTTCGGCGTGCCGTCCTCGCGCAGCAGCCCCATGTGGAAATGCCGGTAATACGACGAGCCTTCGGCCTCGCGGTGGCGGGTGGTCGCCTCCCACGCCTGCGGCAGGTCGTACAGGCTGTACCAGTGGACGCGCTGGATCCGGTCCAGCAGCAGTTCGGCGGTCCGGCGCAGGCCGAACTCCTGGACCTCCTCGGCGCCGAAGCTGGACACCCCGACCTCGGTCACCCACACCGGCAATTGGGTCACCGCTTCGATCTCGGCGATCTTCTCGCGCCACTGGTCCAGCGGCCAGAGGTTCCAGTCCAGCGGAAAGCCGTGCACCGCGACCGCATCGAGGTCCTCGATCGCGCCGAAGCCCTGCATGCGCTGGATGAAGAACGGATCGATCGGCGAGATGCCGCCGAGCACCCGCAAGACCTGCGGGAACTCGGCCTTCAGCGCCTGCGCGGCGGTCCTTACCATGTCGGCGTACATCCGCCATTCCGGGTCGACCTGCACGTCCCAATGCGACTTGTTGTTGGCCTCGTTCCAGAAGGTGACGGCTTCGATCATGTGGTGGCGGCGCCCGGGACAGGGGTGCAGATCGCGGCGCGGCGGCGCGTGGCGGCGCCGCGCGTGGACATGCGGATCTCGGTGGTCGGCCTCACAGCGTTTCGGCCATTGCAGGGCGGCTCGCCAGCCCCGGCTGCGCGGCCGGGGCCTCGGCCATCATCTGCCGCAGGGTTTCGTGCAGGTGGGCCAGCTGCTTGAAGATGTCGTGCTCGGGACGCAGGCCGGGCGCGGCTTGCGGCGACTTGAAATAGAACGACAGCCAATCCTGGATGCCCGAGCGGCCGCTGCGCTTGGCCAGGTCGCTGAACAGCGCCAGGTCCAGCACGATCGGCGCGGCCAGGATCGAGTCGCGGCACAGGAAGTTGATCTTGATCTGCATCGGGTAGCCGAGCCAGCCGAAGATGTCGATGTTGTCCCAGCTTTCCTTGTTGTCGCCGTGCGGCGGGTAGTAGTTGATCCGCACCTGGTGGTGGATCCCGCCGTAGAGCTCGGGATTGAGATCGGGCCGCAGGAGGTCGTTGAGCACGCCCAGTTTGGAGACTTCCTTGGTCCTGAAGTTGTCCGGGTGGTCCAGCACGTAGCCGTCGCGGTTGCCCAGAATGTTGGAGGAGAACCAGCCGTCCAACCCCAGCCTCCGCGCCTTGAGACCGGGCGCGATGATGGTCTTCATCAGCGTCTGGCCGGTCTTGAAGTCCTTGCCGCCGATCGGGGTCGCGGTGCGCGCGGCCAGTTCGATCAGCGCCGGCACATCGCAGCTCAGGTTGGGTGCGCCGTTGACGAACGGAATGCCGAGCCGGATCGCGGCGTAGGCATAGATCATCGAGGGCGATATCGCCGGGTCGCTGTCCTGCAGGCCCTGCTCGAAGTTCGCCAGGGTCGCGTGCACGACCGAGGCCTCGATGTATTTCTCGGTCGAGGCGCACCAGACCATCACCAGGCGCGAGCAGTCGTTGGCGCGGCCGAAGCGCTCGATGTCGTCCATCACCGCCTGGGCCAGGTCGGCCTTGCTGTCGGCCTGCTTGACGTGGTCGCCGTCCAGGTTGGACACGTAGGCCCGGTCGAACACCGCCCTCATCGGCGCGATGGCTTCCAGTTCGGTCCGGACCGCGGCCAGCAGCGATGGTTCGAGCACCTTGGCGTGGCTGGCGGCCTCGAACACGTTGTCGCTGTAGACATCCCAGCCGCCGAACACGATGTCGTCCAGGTCGGCCAGCGGCACGAAGTCCTTGATCTTGGGACAGTGCGGCGCAGCCGCCTGCCCGGGGGCCTGCCCGGTGGCTGGGCCGACGCTCAGGCCCAGGGGAATGCTGCCCATCTGGGTCAGCGAGCCGATCGGCTCGGCCAGGTGCTTGCGTACCGCCTCGACCCCGGCGATGAACGTGGTTGCCACCGCGCCCAGTCCCGGCATCAATATGCCCAGCTTCCCTTCCGCCGGTTCGATGATGGTCTGCATGTGCCCCGCCTCATAGCGCCGTGGGCCAAGCATGTGGGCAACCGGGGTGTTGTGCAGGTGAAGACACGAGCCTGAAAGGGATGTGACGGCGGTGGACGCGCGATGCGCGCCCACCCTGCGGCCGTGTCTGGAGGACGCTGCAGCGCCGGGCGATCAATCCATGCGCAGCGCGGCGTTGCCGGAGAAGGTCTCGATCGAGATCCTGCCGTCGCCGCCGCCGTAGCGGTGCTCGAAATCCGAGCCCGGGCCGTGGCGGGCGGTGTTGATGCGCGCCCCCGGCGCGCGCAGGGTGCCGCTGAAGCTTTCGCCGCGCACCGTCGCGGAGAGGTCGCGTGGCACCGACAGCTCCAGGTCGCCGCCGAAGAGCAGCGCGGCGATCGTCCCACCCACCAACGACCCGACCATCCCGAGCAGGGCGGTCGCGAAGAACCCCATCTTCTGCTTGCCCGGCATGAGCAACCGGCCGAGGTAGCCCGCGATGATGCCGATGATGATGAACCCGATGATGCTCAGCACGTCACGTTCCTGTGGTCGGTTCGCGTGGCCGCGGCCACGCCGGACCCCGTT
>JAHWKC010000111.1 GCA_019348095.1 Pseudomonadota bacterium
GATCCTGGTCGATCAGATCGAGCAGGATTGCGGCGAGGGGCTGGACACGTGGGAGGCGATAGTCGAGGCGACCGTGCGCCGCTTCCGGCCGATCGTGCTAACCGCGCTGGCCTCGATCCTGGCGATGATCCCGCTGTCGCGCAGCGCGTTCTTCGGGCCGATGGCGGTGTCGATCATGGGCGGCCTGCTGGTCGCCACGGTACTGACCCTGTTCTTCCTGCCGGCGCTGTACGCGGCGTGGCTCAGGGTCGAGGTGCCGGAGAGGGCTCCAACGCTTTGACGCGGATCAACGCGGAAAAGACATGGATAAAGCCAAAACCGAACAGGCAGGGGTCGACCGCCAGGCGTTCGTCGGGATCGGCCTCGCGCGCGATTTCCTTCAGGAAAGCTCTATCCGCGTTTAAATCCGCGTTGATCCGCGTCAAAAAAGCTCCTACGCGTCATCCCTCATCGCCCCACGGCGCCGGCGGAACTGCGACCGGTTGGCTCAGGTCGAACTCGACCCGGAACAGGCGCCCGCCCGGGCGTGCCAGTTCGTAGACGAACTCCCGGTCCGGGTCGAGCTCCAGCGCCCAGGTGTTGGTCACCGACACGTCCAGGCCCTCGCGCAGGAACATCGCCTTGGAGAACTCGTCGACCGGGAACTCCTGGCGCTGCGCGGTGCCGAGCGCGACCGTGTCGCCGCCGTACATCGTGACCGCGTCATCGCTGCCGTCCTCGTGGCGGTGGTCGTGCTTGAGCCGCAGGCCGGGGCCGGTGCGGGTAACGACCCAGGTGCGCGAGCGGTCATCGCCGACGTGGAACGGCACGCGCAACTCGGTATCGCTGCAGCCGCGCACGTGCATCACCAAAGGTTTGCCAGCGAAGGGGTCATCGCCGGTCGGTGCCGGCATGTCGGCCACCACCCGCCCGCCGAAGGCCTGGCCGCACATCGATTTGAGTTCGGCGTAGAACCGGTCGGCCGGCAGCGTGGCGGCTGCGGCCGGCGTCGCATCGGCAGGCGTGGAGGAACCGGTGGCGCAGCCGGACACGGCGGCGACGAGGGCGGCAAGGGCAATTCGGATCGGAAGGATGCTCATCGCCGCACCGTAGCCGCTACGCCAGCGCCGGGCAAACGGGCAAGCGCCGTGGCAAGTGCTGGCCGGGCGACGCCCGGCGTGGTCAAATGCCGGTTGAAGCGGGGGTACCGGCCGTGCCGGTTGAGACAGACCCTTCGAACCTGATGCGCGTAAGGAGCCACGACGACCGGGTCGGCTCCCCAGCCGCCGTAGGGAAGCTTCGCCGGACCTGCCGCCACGGGTCCGCGCGCTGCCCGCTTCGTCCCGGCTCCCCCGAGCGACTCGACAGGACGAACGCCATGAATGCCATCCCCTCCGATCTGATCCAGCAAGCCGACCGCCTGTCGGCCGACGTCGTGCGGCCGATCCCCGGCTCGCGCAAGATCCACGTCGCCGGTTCGCGCCCCGACCTGCGCGTGCCGATGCGCGAGGTCGAACTCGCGCGCACCCCGACGATCTTCGGCGGTGAGGACAACGCGCCGCTGGCGGTCTACGACACCTCCGGTGCATACACCGATGCCAGTGCCGAGATCGACCTGGCGCGCGGCCTGGCCCCGCTGCGCGCGCAGTGGATTGCCGAACGCGGCGATACCGAAGTGCTCGCCGGCCTGTCCTCGGAGTTCGGCCGCCAGCGCGAGCACGACCCCAGGCTCGCGCACATCCGCTTCGGCAACCGACCGCTGCCGCGCCGCGCAGTGGCCGGTGCCAACGTCACCCAGATGCACTACGCGCGCCGCGGCATCGTCACCCCGGAGATGGAGTTCATCGCGATTCGCGAGAACCAGCGGTTGCAGGCGATCACCGAGGCGCACCTGCTCGAGCAGCACCCCGGCCAGAGCTTCGGCGCCAACATCCAGAAGAGCATCACGCCCGAATTCGTCCGCGACGAGGTCGCCCGCGGCCGCGCGATCATCCCGTGCAACATCAATCACCCCGAAAGCGAGCCGATGATCATCGGCCGCAACTTCCTGACCAAGGTCAACGCCAATATCGGCAACTCCGCGGTGTCCTCGGGCATCGCCGAGGAGGTCGAGAAGCTGGTGTGGTCGATCCGCTGGGGCGCCGACAACGTGATGGACCTCTCGACCGGCAAGCACATCCACGAAACCCGCGAGTGGATCATCCGCAACAGCCCGGTCCCGATCGGCACAGTCCCAATCTACCAGGCGCTGGAGAAGGTCGACGGCCGCGCCGAGGAGCTGACCTGGGAGATCTTCCGCGACACCCTGATCGAGCAGGCCGAGCAGGGCGTGGACTACTTCACCATCCACGCCGGCGTGCTGCTGCGCTACGTTCCGCTCACTGCAAAGCGCGTGACCGGCATCGTTTCGCGCGGCGGCTCGATCATGGCCAAGTGGTGCCTTGCGCACCACCGCGAGAGCTTCCTCTATGAACACTTCGAGGACATCTGCGAGATCATGAAGGCCTACGACGTGTCCTTCAGCCTCGGCGACGGGCTGCGCCCGGGCTGCATCGCCGATGCCAACGACGCGGCCCAGTTCAGCGAACTGGAGACGCTCGGCGAGCTGACCAAGATCGCCTGGAAGCATGACGTCCAGACCATGATCGAAGGCCCCGGCCATGTGCCGATGCAGCTGATCAAGGAGAACATGGACAAGCAGCTGGAGGTCTGCGGCGAGGCGCCGTTCTACACGCTGGGACCGCTGACCACCGACATCGCGCCGGGCTACGACCACATCACCAGCGCGATCGGCGCGGCGCTGATCGGCTGGTACGGCACCGCGATGCTGTGCTACGTGACGCCGAAAGAGCACCTCGGGCTGCCCAACAAGAATGATGTGCGCGAAGGCCTGATGGCGTACAAGATTGCCGCGCACGCGGCCGACCTGGCCAAGGGCCACCCGGGCGCGCAGGCGCGCGACAACGCGCTGAGCAAGGCGCGCTTCGAGTTCCGCTGGGAGGACCAGTTCAACCTCGGCCTGGATCCGGAACGCGCCCATGAGTACCACGACGAGACGCTGCCCAAGGATGCGCACAAGGTCGCGCACTTCTGCTCGATGTGCGGCCCGCACTTCTGCTCGATGAAGATCACCCAGGACGTGCGCGAATACGCCAAGGAGCACGGCGTTGGCGATGACAGCGCGGCGCTTGAGCAGGGCATGGCGGACAAGGCGGCCGAATTCCGCGCCCAGGGGGCCGAGGTCTACCGCAAAGCCTGAACCGAACGTGGCTCCGCCCCGGCGGCGCCACGCATCTATGTAGAGCGGAGCTTGCTCCGCTGCACGGGCTGCACCGCGCCAAAGCAGCCGAGCAAGCTCGGCTCTACCGCCCTTCGGCGGCGCGTGTCCGGCAAAAAAAACGCGCCATCGGCGCGTAATTTGAACAAAGTGTGACGTTGGCGAGAGAGTGCCGGGGTGTAGCCCGGGATCGGGCTCCCCAAAACAGTAAGATGCACCGCCAGCACGCGCCTGCCGCAGGGTGGCCGCCTGCTTTGCCGACCGTGTCGACTGGATGCGCAGGTCCTTCGGCACATGACGGTGATTTGTTCGCCGCCCAGACTTGCGGACCCCATGCCCAATCCCCCTGATACCCCATCGCTGGCGATTCCGGCTCGGTCAGAACGGCTGCGGGTCGGCGAATGCACGGTCGATATTCCGCTGCGCGAGATCCGCGCGCCGTCGGCGCGCCGGCTGCGGCGGGTGACGCCCAAGGCCATCGGGGTGTTGCTGGTGCTGGTCGAGCACGCCGACAAGGTGGTCAGCCGCGATGCGCTGCTGGCGCGCGTGTGGCCCGACACCCTGCCTACCGATGACGTACTCACCCAGGCGGTTACCCAGCTGCGCAAGGCGCTGGGCGAGGAGCGCGGGCAGCCGCGCTACATCGAAACCATCGCCAAATCCGGCTATCGCCTGCGGGCACCGGTGCAATGGTTGGACGACGATTCCGGCCCGGTCGAGGCGGCCGATGCCGCGTCCTACGCGGTCGACACCGACACCGCCGAGTTCCCGGCATTGCCGCAGCTGGAGTCTGCGGCCAGCAACCCGGGCGCTCGCGGCGCGGGGGCGAAGGCATCCCCGGACCGGCCGCGCGCGCCATTGCGTGAGCTGCTGACCGCCGGTGTGGTGGCGGTCGTGCTGGCGCTGGGCTTGTCGGCGTTCCTGCTGCTGCGCGCCGGCGCGCCGGCGGATGAGTCGGCCCAGGGCGAAGGCTGGTCGGCCGGCGCCGGGACGGGCCGGCCCTATCGATTGCTGACCTCGGCTCCCGGGTTCGAACTGGCGCCGACGCTGTCGCCGGAGGCCTCGATGGTGGCCTACTCGGCGTCGCTGCCGGACCGGCGCGGCACCGTCATCCTGGTCCAGACCACCGACCAGTCGCAGCCGCGACAGCTCAGCCATCCGGCCGACGGCGTATCGGACCGGGTGCCGGCGTGGTCACCCGACGGGCGGGAGATCGCGTTCGTGCGCGCTGGCCCCGGCCTGCGCTGCCAGATCCTGGTGGTGCCAGCCAGCGGCGGGGCGGAGCGGCGCATCGGTGCCTGCGACCCCCGCAGCCGGGCCAGTTTTTCCTGGGCGCCGGATGGCCGCAGCCTGATCTTCGGCAGCATGACCACCGGCGCCGGCCGGGCCGGCCTGCGCGTGCTCGACCTGGCCAGTGGCCAGTGGCATACAGTGGACTACGACGCGGCCACCGGTGACCTCGATCACGCCCCGCGCTACTCACCCGACGGCCGCTGGATCGTGTTCGTGCGCAACCCGCAGTTCGGCGACCTGTGGCGGATCCCCGCCAGTGGCGGCCGGGCCGAGCGGCTGACCCGGCAGAGCGGCGAAATGCGCGGCTGGGACTGGCTGCCGGACGGGCGTGGACTGGTGTTCGGCCGTCGCATCGGGCTGCAGACGCGGCTCTACCAGCTCGATCTGGACACCAGGCAGGTACGCGATCTCGGCATCGACGACGCCCAGAGCCCCACGGTAGCGGCGCGAAGCGGCATGATGGCGTTCGTGCGGCGGCGCCCGCAGTTCGGTATCTTCCGCATCCCGCGCGGCCCGGCCGAGGCCTCGGCGGCACCGGTGCATCTGTTCGCCTCCTCCGCGCGCGACAGCCAGCCGCGGGTGGCGCCGGACGCACGGCAACTGGTGTTCACCTCCGACAGGTCAGGCGACTTCGGCCTGTGGTGGGCGGACCTGCAGCAGCCCGGGTCGCTGCGGATGATCGAAGGTCTGCAGCCCGGGACGCGTGGGCTTCCGCAGTGGTCGTCCGACAGCCGAAGTCTGCTGGTCGCGGGCACCGACCGCGCCGGGCGCACCGGCATCCACGAGATCGTCCCGGCCAGTGGCCAGGTTTCCTTGTTGCCGGTGCCGGTCGAGCAGCCGCTCCAGGCCGACTACCTGCCCGGTCCGCAGCGGATTCTGGTGACCGAACAGCTGGACGATGGGCGCATGCGGGTAACGCTGTTCGACCGCAGCACTCGGCCTTGGCGAGCACTGGCCTGGCTGGACGACGTTTCGCTGCCCAAGGTCGATCCGGCCAATGACCGGGTCCTGTTCACCCGGCTCTCGGCCGACGGCTTGTGGAAGGCCGATCTGGCCCTATCGCCCGGGAGCGTGCGCCAGGTGAGCCAGGATGCGCCGGCGCGCTGGCGCTACCAGAGCTGGGCGGTGGCCGAGGACGGCAGCGTCGACTATCTCGATTCCCTGCGGGGCTGCCTGGCCATGCTGCGCCCGATCGCCGGCACGGCAGCGACTGCGGACACATCCAAGTGCCTGCACCCGGACCGCTTGGCCAGCACCACCGGTTTCAGCGTCAGCGCCCAGGCCGACGCCGTATTCGTGGCGCTGGCGATCGCCGACGGCACCGACGTGGCGTTCATGCCGGTACCGGCGCCGACGGAGCCGACACGTGGGGCAATCGTGCCGGGATGGCTCAAATAGCTGATCTGACAAGACATTTTCGTTCGGAAATTTTTCGGGAGCTGCATTCGGAGCGAATTCGGACAAGTCTCCGCTGACTTTCCGGCGGCGAGCGGGCACATCAGGCAAATCCATTGGCCATCCTTGGCAAATGAGATGAGCAGATGGAGCAAGCACTTTGGGCTGACCGCGGTCAGCTGTTGCAGTCGGACGCACCGGAAGGCGCCGTTCACGCAAGCTGTGTGGCGGTGTCGCGGCTGGGTAGCGCGCAACTGCCCGGCACCCATTTCTCGATCTGGGTGCAGGTGCGTGGCAGTTCGTGGGTCCAGGCCAAGGAGGGCAAGTTCCGCCTGCGCCGCGGCGACTGGATCGCGCTGGAAAAAGACTCGCGGCCGGTGCTCCAGGCCGATCGTCACGGCCTGTGCATCGGGCTGAGCATGACCGCCGACGCGCTGCGCAGGCTTACCCAGTTCGCCGATTGCGCGTTGTACGCCGGCCGCGGCCGCGCCAGCGCCGCCGATGTCAGGACCGCCCTGCAGTTGTGGCGCCAGGCCAATGCCCGGCTGGCGGTGCCCGATACCAGCGGCGACGCGACCGCGCTGCGCCCGATCCTGCTGCACCTGGCCGGGATCCAGCGCGAACTCGCCGCGCGCATCCCGCGCTGCCCCGGCCGCTCGCGCAGCCGCAAGCGCCAGGTGTTCGGCCGCCTGCAGCGCGCAAGGCTGTACCTGGAGGGCAACTGCGACCGCGTGGTGCGGATCAGCGAGTTGGCCGAGCTGACCAGTTTTTCCAGCTGGTATTTCTCCAAGACCTTCCACGGCCTCTACGACGAGAGCCCGCAGGCCGCCGCCGCGCGGATGCGGCTCGAGCACGCGGCCGAACTGTTGCGCAGCACCTCGATGATGATCGGCGAAGTCGCCGCCGCGTCCGGGTTCGACAACTGCTGCAGTTTCGCGCGCGCGTTCCGGGGCCGCTACGGGATTTCCGCGACCCGGTTCCGCGCCGCCCCGCCGGCCGCAACGCCAGACTCGGCAAACCCAGTCGATGGTGCCCGCAAAGCGGCGTGAGCCAACGGCACGTAGTTTTGCGGGGCGTTAACGCGTCGATAACAACAGCGGTACAACGCGCCCATTACCGTTATCTGGAGAGAGATACATGAATCAACGCAGTCCGCGTCACGCGGCTCGGCTCGGCTTGTTGCCGGCCGGCATCGCGCTCGCTCTTGTGCCGGCATTCGCTGTCGCCCAGGACGCTGAAACCGGAGCCGAAGCGACCACCCTCGATCGTATCGAGGTCACCGGTTCACGCATCAAGCGCGCCGCGATCGAAGGCGCGCTGCCGATCACCGTCATCGACCGCGCCGAGATCGAAGCCAGCG
>JAHWKC010000112.1 GCA_019348095.1 Pseudomonadota bacterium
CTTCGTCACGCTGACGCGGCAAACCGCCACCGGGATCGTGCTGCTCGGTTGCCCGCCGGTGCTCCTCGAGCGGCTCAACCGGCAGGGAGACCTCGGGGACGTGCTGGCGTCGTTCTCGATGCCGTACCTCTGCGCCTCGTGCCAGACGACCTCGTCGCACATGATCGACGTCGCCGAGCACTACGACATCCTCAAGTTCGCGACGCCGCCCGAGATGAAGTGTCCGCAGTGCCGGGCCGCGACGACCTGTGGCGCGTGCCCGTGGTTCTCAGCGGCGCCCTGGATGCGCGCAGCGTGGTGCAGATGATCAGCCAGATCGAAAAGCGCGGCTCGCTGACGGTGGTGGAGGAGGCGCTGATCCTCAACCGCGAAAACCGCACGTTCTCCTTGACCGTGGTGGCCTACTTCGATATCGAGCAGGAGCAAGCCGATGCGGCTCGCTGATTATCTGCAGCAGCGGCCGCTGCCGGTCATCGTAGCTGCCGGCGTGGTGCTGGGATCGGTCGTGGGGTTGGCATGGCCGCTCCCGGAGCCGTCCGCGACAGCCGCCGATCAGGCCGGCTGGCACCTGCCCGGCCCGGCGGTGATCAGACGCTACGACGAGGCGCAGTTCACCGCGGTGCGTGATGCAACGGTCTGGGGCGCGGCCGAAACCCCGGAGGGATCGGATGGCGCCAGCCGCCGACCCGAGTGGCGCTTAACCGGTATCATCGCCAATCCCGAATTCGCGGCCCTGGTCGCGACGGTAGGGGATCGCAAGGTGGCCCATGTCGGCGTCGGCGGAACCCTGCCCGACGGCGGGGAGGTCGTGCGGATTACCCAAGTCGGGATCACCTTCATGCGCGATGGCTGTACCCATGAGCGAATCCTCCACCAACCCATCGACCCCGCCGAAAACGCGCCGTGCGTATCTTCGCCGACCACGCCTTGAGGGCCGACATCCAGGCATGAACAACTTGCGAACCCTGCTGATCCTGTTCCTCGTCACGGTCCTGGCCGGCGCGTGCGCCCGCCCGGTGCGGGTCGACCTGCCCGAACCGGTACGCTCGCCGCGCAGCGAGCCAGGCACTCCGGCGGAGCAGGCGCTGGTCTCCGCCGAGGCACGTGAGCAGCGCGACTCGCTCGAGCGCACGCCCACGCCGACGGCTCCGGACAGTGGTGCCGCGTCCGCTGGGATCGGCGAGACCGGCGCCATGCCGCCGGTCGGCGGCGAGATGATCGACGTCAACATCGACGGCATTCCGGTGCCGGCGTTCATCAACGAATTCTTCGGGACCATCCTGGAAGTGGACTTCCAGATGGATCCCAAGGTGGCCCAGCTCAACGACCTGGTCACCCTGCGGACGTCCAGCCCGCAGACGCCAAGGGAGTTCTATCAGCTAGCAGTGGAGGTGCTGCGCACCTACGGGGTCAAGACCGAGTACCAGAGCGGACGGGTGCTTTTCACGCCAGCCGGCCGCGGCGGTGACTTCCAGCCGCCGCTGGTGCTCAGTGGCCGCGCTTTGCCGCACGTGCCGACCTCCCACCGACCGGTGTTCCACCTGGTGGAACTGCAGGCAGTGCGCACGCGCGACGTGACCGGTTGGCTGAAGACCGCGTTCAACACCGATGAATTGAGCATCCTTGACGACCTGAACCGGAATGCAGTGGTGTTGTACGGCAAGCCCGACCTGGTGCGCCAGGCGGCTGCGGCGGTGCGGGTATTTGACCGTCCGTACATGCGGAGCCGGGTCAGCACCCGGTTGGAGCCGGCGTTCGTCGGCGCCGAGGAACTGGCGCGACGGCTGGTGGATGTGCTGGTGGCGGAAGGCTACGGTGCGACCCTGCACTCCGGGAGCGGAGTCATCCAGGCGGCGGCGGTGGTCGTGCTGCCGATTGCCGCGTCCAACACGATCCTGATCTTCGCCTCCGATGAGGCGGTGCTGGACCATGCGGTGGAGTGGTCGCGCACCATCGATCAGCCCAACCCCACTGCCAGTGGCAACAGCTTGTTCTACTACCGGGTCAAGAACACCCGCGCCGAAGATATCGTGGCAACGCTCAATGGTGTGCGGTCGGCTGCCAGCGCCGCGCGTGTGCCCGCGCGCGAGGCGTTGTCGTCGGCTGAAGCGGCACAGGCGGCGGCAGCGGACCAGCCGCCGGTGCGGGCACCCCAAGCCGCAGGCGCGCAGGGCGGCGGCGACCTGTCCGCCGGTACGCTGGTGCTCGATGAGCCGCGCAACGCGGTGATCTTCCAGGGCGAGCCGGCCGACTGGGGCCGGTTGCTGCCGTTGATCCGGCAGATGGACCGTGCCGCGCGCCAGGTGATGATCGAGGTGACGATCGCCGAAGTCACCCTCGACGAAGATGAGGAATTCGGTGTCAGCTGGTTGGCCAACAACGATGTGGGGCGGTTCAACGGCACCGTCACATCGGGTCAGCTCGGAGGAGGCGGAGGAGGCGGCGGCTTCGGTGGATTGACTTATCTGCTCGACATTGCCGGCCAGGCACGTGCGCAATTGCGCGCCTTCGCCGAGGACAACCGGGTCACCGTATTGTCGACGCCGCGCCTGATGGTGAAGAGCGGCCAGAGCGCCAGCATCGATGTAGGCACCGAAATCCCGACCATTTCCGCGCAGAGCGCCTCGTCCCAGCAGACCGACGGAACCTCCAACATCCTGCAGTCGGTGCAGTACCGGAAAACCGGCATCATTCTGGACATCCAGCCGGTCGTCTATTCCGACAACCGGGTAGACCTGGAAGTACGCCAGGAGGTCAGCGAGGCGCTGCCGCTGGGGACCGACTCGGCCGTACAGTCGCCCTCGATCTTCAATCGCGCCGTCAGCACCAACCTGAGCCTGCGCGATGGCAGTTCGGTGCTCATCGGCGGGTTGATGTCACGCCGCGCCACCACCAGCGAAGGTGGGGTGCCATATCTGAAGGACATCCCGCTGCTGGGCAACGTGTTCAAGAGCAGCGGCAGGACCAGCAGCAAGACCGAGCTGATCGTGATGATCGTGCCCTACATCATCGAGACCGATGCCCAGGCCACGGCCCTGACCCGGTCGATCGGCGAACGGTATGAAACGCTGGACCTGCCCAACACGCCCGCCGAGCTACTTCCGGTGCCGTCGGTGCCCGTGGACGAAGGCGGCAGGCCTTAGGTCCCCGACGTCCCCGCGGCACGCCGCGGGCGGCAAGCCGCGCGGTCGCTGGTATCGGGTCGGATGTCTGGGCTCGTGGCGCAGGCGACACCCGCAGTTCCGTCTTGATCCGGTGTCCGCCCGATTCCGCGGAACCCGCAAGGGGCTGCGCTGCGCCGTGGCGCCGGGTGTTTTCTGATGAGCACGGCAGGCGATCCGACGCGGCGCAAAGGGCCGGGGGGCAGGGCGGTGGGGTATCATCCCCGGCTCTGCTCGACCACTTCAGGAGCTCCCGTGGCTCATAAACTCGGCACCCTCGCCATCCACGCCGGCCAGTCGCCCGACCCCTCCACCGGCGCGGTGATGACGCCGATCTACGCCACCTCGACCTACGCGCAGTCCAGCCCGGGCGAGCACCAGGGTTTCGAGTACTCGCGCAGCCACAATCCGACCCGGTTCGCCTACGAGCGCTGCGTCGCCGCGCTGGAAGGCGGCAGCCGCGGGTTCGCGTTCGCCTCGGGGCTGGCGGCGACCTCGACGATCCTGGAACTGCTCGATTCGGGCAGTCACGTGATCGCGATGGATGACGTCTACGGCGGCACCTACCGCTTGTTCGAGCGGGTGCGGCGCCGTTCGGCCGGGCTGGACTTCAGCTGGGTCGATCTCAGTGACGCGGCCGCGTTCGAGGCCGCGATCCGGCCCGAGACCAGGATGGTCTGGATCGAGACCCCGACCAACCCGCTGCTGAAGTTGGTCGACATCGGGCAGATCGCCGCGATCGCGCGCAAGCGCGGGCTGCTGGTGGTGGTCGACAACACCTTTTCCTCGCCGATCCTGCAGCGCCCGCTCGAATCAGGCGCGCACATGGTCATGCACTCGGCCACCAAGTACCTCAACGGCCATTCCGACATCGTCGGCGGCATGGCGGTGGTCGGCGACGACGCCGAGCTGGCCGAACAGATGGCATTCCTGCAGAACTGCATTGGTGGGGTGCAGGGGCCGTTCGACAGCTTCCTGGCGTTGCGCGGCCTGAAGACCCTGCACCTGCGCATGAAGGCACATTGCGAGAACGCGCAGGCGCTGGCCGAATGGCTGGAGGCCCATCCGGCGATCGAGAAGGTGCTGTATCCGGGGCTCGAGTCTCACCCGCAGCACGCGCTTGCCCAGCGTCAGATGGACGGCTTCGGCGGCATGGTCAGCGTCTATGTGAAGGGCGGGCTGGAGGCGGCCAAGCGTTTGTGCGAGCGCACCGAGCTGTTCGCGCTGGCCGAGTCGCTCGGCGGCGTGGAAAGCCTGGTCAATCACCCGGCGATCATGACCCACGCCTCGGTGCCGGCCCAGCGCCGCGCGGAGCTGGGCGTGAGCGATGACCTGGTGCGGTTGAGTGTCGGCGTGGAGCACCTCGATGACCTGCGCGCCGACCTGGATGCCGCGCTGTCGTGAGCGAGGCCGTGGGCGGTCCGGTGACCCAGGCGTCCATATCGGTGGGTGCCCGCGGAAGCGCTGCGCCCGGCGCCTTCTGGAGGGAGCTGGCCGAGAGCCTGCGCAACCCGGAGTTCTGGGCGCTGTCGAGCTGGCTCGACATCATCGTGCGCGCGCGCAAGTCGCGCTTCGGCGTGCTGTGGCTGCTGGCGCCGTCGGTGGTCTATGTGTTCGGGTTGGGGACGTTCTTCGCCGGCATGCAGCCCGGCGGCGGAAGCAGCGGCTTCTTCGCCTATGTCGCGCTCGGGTCGATGGTGTTCCGCACGCTGATGTCCTCGGTGATCGGCAGCGCCGGCGTGTTCAACGGCAGCCAGTCGTTCATCATGGACGGGCACATGCGGCTGACCGATTTCCTGCTGCAGTCGCTGGCCAAGTCGTTCTTCGATTTCTGCATGTACCTGCCGGTGGTCGCCGCGGCGCTGGTCATCCTCGGTGAGGTGTCGCTGCCGGGCCTGTTGTGGTCGGTGCTGGCGATCGCGGTGATCTACCTCAACGGCCTGTGGATCTCGGCGGTGTTCTCGCTGGTGGGCGCCCGCTTTTCCGATTTCGGCCAGCTGCTCAACAACATCTCGATCTTCCTGTTCCTGCTGACTCCGATCATCTGGTATCCGGCGATGATGCCGGAGGGCAGCCTGCGCGCGCACCTGATGCGGATCAATCCGTTCTACCACTTCGTGGAAATCTTCAGGTCGCCGATCCTGGGCGAGCCGGTGGAGCTGCTCTCGCTCTACTACGTCGGCATCATGACCGTGGTCGGGCTGGTCGTGGCGACGCTCGCCTATCGGCGCTACGCCCGTTACGTGCCCTTGTGGATCTGACATGAGCGCAACCATACGGGTCGACCGGCTGTCGCTCGACGTACCAGCTTTCCTGCAGCGCGAGCGCGAATCGACCGGATGGGCCGGGATGTTCTTCGGGGCCGCGTTCGATCCACCCAGGCGCCGCCTGCTCCGCCTGCTCGATGACCTCAGTTTCGAGATCAACGAGGGCGACCGGGTCGCGATCCTCGGCCGCAACGGTGCGGGCAAGTCGACGCTGCTGCGGGTGCTCAACCGGGTCTACCAGCCCAGCCACGGCACGATGGTGATCGAGGGCAGCTGCCAGGCCCTGCTGAACATGTCGCTGGGTTTCAACGGCGAGGCGACGGTGCGCGAGAACATCTACTTGCGCGGCATCGCGATGGGGTTGAAGTCCAGCTTCCTGCGCCACCAGATCGGGCCGATCCTGGAGTTCTCCGGGCTGCACGAGAAGGCCAACCATCGCCTGCGCACCTTGTCGTCGGGGCAGAAAATGCGCCTGGGGTTCGCGATCTCGACCTCGGTCCAGCACGACATCATCCTGATGGACGAGTGGGTCGGTGCGGGCGATGCCGATTTCATGGCCAAGGCCAAGGAGCGCATGCAGAGCCGCGTCGGCGGCAGCAAGATCGTGGTGCTGGCCAGCCACAGCGTCGGACTGCTGCGCGACATCTGCAACAAGGGCCTGGTGCTGGAGCGCGGCAAGCTGGTCTACGCCGGCGACATCACCTCCTCGCTGAAGGCTTACCATGACCTGCTGGCGCAGCTGCGCTCGGACAACGCCGTGCTGGTGGAGACCGCGGCCTCCGGCGGCGCCCAGGTCTACGGCGCGGTGGAAGACATCAGCACCAGTGGCAGTGACGGCACCTACCTGATCAAGGGCTGGTTCGTCGATACCGAGGGAACGGTGCCCGGTGGCGTCGTGCTCGAGGTCGATGGACACCGCTACGTCGCCGGCAGCATCGAGCGCACCCGCCGCAGGAACTCGAACCCATCCATGCGCGGCATCTTCAAGTCGAGCACGACGGCATCGATCCGCCCGCCCGCGGCAAGGTGCCGCTCCGCGAAGACGAGCGCCTCGTGCGCGTCGCCCGCCGAGATCGCCCGGTAACCCGCACGCTTGAGCGTCTGCCGCACGACGAAGCGCATCGCCTCGTCATCGTCGACGACGAGCACCAACTCGTCGCTCATCGGCTGCTCCCCGCGGGGCGCGGCACCCTCGCCATGATGGCCGCCACGGCCCGGGGGCGGTCGTCCCGGTCGAACACGGCGGAGCCGGCCACGAAGGTGTCCGCTCCCGCCTCCGCGCACGCGCCGATCGTGTCGGACGAGATCCCGCCGTCGACCTCGAGCCGGATCGCGCGGCCGCTGCGATCGATCCGCTGCCGCACGCGGCGCAGCTTCTCCAGCGTCGAGGGGATGAACGACTGCCCGCCGAAGCCGGGGTTGACCGACATCAGCAGCACCAGGTCGAGCTCGTCGAGCACCCAGTCCAGCACCTCGACCGGCGTGGCCGGATTCAGCACCAGCCCCGCCTGGCAGCCGTGGGACTTGATCAACTGCACCGTGCGGTGCACATGGGCGCTGGCCTCGGGATGGAAGCTGATGATGCTGGCCCCGGCCTTGGCGAAGTCCGGCACGATCCGGTCGACCGGCTCGACCATCAGGTGCACGTCGATCGGGGCGGTCACGCCGTGCTTGCGCAGCGCCTGGTCGACCTGCCGGGGCAGGCCGAGGTCGGTGAGGTGCCGCACCGACAGGTTGACCGCGACGGTGACGTCGTGGCCGGCGGCGCGCCACTCGGCCACCGCGGCCAGGGCGAGGTCGAGGACGGTCAGCGTCAGCGGCGTGATGAGCCCGGTGTTCTCGACCACGGGCAGGAACTCGTCGGGCATCA
>JAHWKC010000113.1 GCA_019348095.1 Pseudomonadota bacterium
GGCATCCGCGCCGTGGAACCGAGCGGCCTCGACGAGGTGCTTCACGATCACCGGCCGGGACAGCGCGGAGACCAGCGGGTAGCGGTTCTCGTACATGGCGTTCGCCCGCAGCGCCGGCATGCAGAAGTCCCGGGCGAACTCCTCCCGGGCGTCCACGACGACCGCTTCCACGGCACCGGCGGCGAGGGCGCGGTTCTTGACCACGTCCCAGTCGTCGGATGCCTGGCCGACATCGACGGCCAGCGCGATCAAGAGGATGGCGATGCCAAGTGCGGTGCCGTGCTGAGCCGCAGCCTCGCCGTGCACGGTCAGCGGTTCGCCGGCCAGCGCGTCCAGCGCGGCATAGCGCGGCAGGAACGGCGCCAGCCCGTCGGTGTCGAACTGATCCAGCGCCGGCAACCAGTGCGTGAGCAGCGCCGCGGCGAGGGCGTCACGTGTGGGCACGGGCGCGATGGTCAACGCGCCCAGATCGCACCACGGCTGGTCGATTCGCGCCGCGGCATGCGTCGGCGGCATCCGCACGTTGAGGCCGAGGCCGATCACCGCGCGCACCGGACCGGCGTGCTCACCGCCGCCCTCGACCAGCAGCCCGCCGAGCTTTCGCAGGCCGGTGTCGCACTCGACCACCAGATCGTTCGGCCATTTGAGTCGTACCGCGTCGAAGCCGAGCCCGCGCAGGGCTTCGGCGGTGGCGATGCCGGCCACCAGGCTGAGCCCGCCCAGGCGCACCAGTCCGCCGACAAAACTGCGCGACAGCGACAGGTAGAGATGCGCGGCCAGCGGCGATGCCCACTCGCGCCCGCGCCGCCCGCGGCCCGCGGTCTGGCGCTCGGCCAGCAGCACGGTGGCCTGCGCGCCGGCCGGCTTGGGTCGGCGCAACAGCTCGCTGTTGGTCGAGTCGATCGACCATACGACCTCCAGCCCATCGAGTCGGGCGTTTGCCGCATCGGGCAGCGCAGCCCGGATCACCGCGGCATCGAGCAGGTCGAGCGGCTGCGACAGCGCGTAGCCACGGCCGGGCTTGGCCTCGATCGGCACACCGGCCTCGCGCAAGGCCTCGATCCGCTTCCATACCGCCGCGCGGGTCTGGCCGGAGGCGCTGGCCAGCGCGTCGCCGGAGGCCGGGCCTGCCATCAGCCGGGTCAGCAGTTCGCGTTCGTTCACGGTTTCGCCGAGCTCTGCGGCCAGGCGCGCACGCGCGCCGGGGGCGGCGGTACCGCCGTACAGGGCGCACGCGGCGCGCCGATCGGGCGTGCGGAGGGGGTGGAAAGCCACGACATGCGAGGCATTATGCGGGAGCCTGGGGTGCTTCCGGCAGGGCTGCGGCGGGCGAGGGAAGTCGCCTGAACAGGTCTGCGACAGCAGGCCTGCGACAACAGGCCTGCAACCGTGCTGCATCGCAGCATTCCTCTCCGTCGGTTGCGCGTGAAATCGCGTTATAGTCAGCGGTTGCCGGACTCCGTCTTACGCGAGGACCTTCCCATGTTGCGGATCTGCTTATGCCTGCTGCTTGCCGTCGCCAGCACATCCGTGGCTGCGCGCGAGGTGAAACTGAGTGCGCCCGGTGGCGAGAGCTGCGATGAGCAGGCCCACGGCAAGCAAGCCGAGCGCAGCGGCGTCGCGGCCCCGGTTCCATCGGCGCGCGAAACCAAGGTCAAACCGAGCGTCCACAGCGACGCCGGTCCGGCCGGCCGCCTGCAGTCGCCGCGCTGGCACAGCTTCCTGCCCGGCATGTTCCGCTGAGCACCCATCGCTGAGCCTGCCGGCCTGATTCGCGCGACGGCAGTACGTTGTTGGAATGGCTCCGGCGCCTGCGGCGTCCCGACCCGATAGATCCGCAGCTGTGGCGCGGTACGCGCGATGCGGTGCCCTGGTTGAATGCGCTGGACGCGGAGCGCGACACGCGCCTGCGTGAGCTCGCCGCACGATTCCTGCACGAGAAGACCATCAGCCCGATCGGCGAGCTGAGCCTGGACGGGCAGCAGCGCTGCACGCTTGCCGCCCTGTGCTGCCTGCCGCTGCTGGAGTTCGGCGCCGAGGGCCTGCACGGCTGGTCGCAACTGATCGTCTATCCCGAGGCGTTCCGCGTGCAGCGCAGCCACATCGATGCCGCCGGCGTGCTGCACGAGGGCCATGACGAGCTGATCGGCGAGGCGTGGGAGTCCGGACCGCTGGTGCTGTCCTGGGCCGACGTGGTGGCCGATTGCGAGAGCCCGCGTGCCGGTTTCTGCGTCGCCGCGCACGAGATCGCGCACAAGCTCGACGTGCTCGACGGCGCGCTCGACGGCACCCCGCCGCTGCCGCGTCCGTGGCAACGCGAGTGGGCGCGCGATTTCCAGCGCGCCTACGACCAGCTGGTGGCCGAGGTCGAGGCCGGCCGGGAGACCGCGATCGATGACTACGCCGCCGAGGCCCCGGAGGAATTCTTCGCCGTCGCGACCGAGTACCACTTCAGCGACCCGGCCCTGCTGCGCGAGGCAATGCCACAGGTGGCCGCGCACCTGGAGCGCTTCTACGGCCGCTCGCCATTTCAAGAGCTGGGGTCCGCGAAAGAAGCAAGGTAAGAAGTGAGGAGTGAGAAGTAAAGAGCAAGCAGTCGCCGTAGTTGGGCTGACAAGCCCGGCATCCCTTTGCGGACCGAAACGCTCTTCGGCACTCAAAGCCCCGGCGGCAACTGCACCTCGAAGCGCGCGCCGCCGAGCTCCTCCGAGGGGCGCACGTCCACGGTGCCGCGATAGCCGCGCACCAGGTCCTGCACGATCGCCAGGCCGATGCCGTGGCCGTGCACGCGCTCGTCGCCGCGTACGCCACGCTGCAGGATGAGCGCGATCTTGTCCTGTGGAATGCCGGGGCCGTCATCGTCCACCGCCAGCAGCAGTCCGGGGCGGCGGTTGGGCGCGACCTCGCTGGGCTTCACCGTCAGCAGCACGCGCGACTGGGCCCATTTGAAGGCGTTCTCCAGCAGATTGCCGAGCAGCTCCTGCAGGTCGCCGGGCTCGCCGTGGAACTGCACGCCCGGGCTGATCTCAAACTCGCACAGCACGCCCTTGGCCGCGTAGACCTTCTCCAGCCCACGCACGATCTGCTCGGCATGCGGCTCGATCGCGATCGGCGCGGCGAACAGTGCGTGACCGCCGGACGCCGCGCGCGCGAGCTGGTAGGAGACCAGGTCGTTCATGCGCCGCAACTGCAGGTCGACGTCCTCGCGCAGCTCGTGCTCCGCGGCGTTGTCGTCGAGCCGCGCGCGCAGTACCGCCAGCGGCGTCTTGAGGCTGTGGGCGAGGTCGGCGAGGGTGTTGCGCTGGCGGTCGAGGTTCTCACGCTCACTCTCGATGAAGGCGTTGATGCTGTCGGTCAGCGGCTCCAGTTCGCGCGGATGCTGCTCGCTCATGCGCGAGGTGATGCCGCGCTGCACCCGTTTGAGCTCCTCGATCACGCGCCGCAGCGGGCGCAGGCTCCAGCGCAGGATCAGACCCTGCAGCAGCAACAGGACCAGGCCGGCACCGCCGAGGTAGCGCCAGAGTGTGGCGCGGAACACGCCGACCTGGCGGCTCAGCGCGGTGGTGTCCTGCAGGATGTAGATCGTGTACGGAAACTCCGCGCGCGCATCGCCGCCGGCGTCCCAGATGACGCCATAGCCGTAGCGGTAGGCTTCTCCGGGCCTGCCGCCCAGCTCGGTGATCGGCAATGGGCCCTCGAAGGTCTCCGCGCGCGCAGGAAGCATCTGCCCGCTTGGCAGCGCCGGACCCATGGCCGAGGGGGAATCCCAGTGGCCGTCGGGGAGCACAACCTCGGCGTAGAGCCCGCTGCCGGGCATCTCCAGCCGCGGGTCGACTGACTGGAACGGCGGGATGAACTCGCCGTTGCGCGCGAACTCGCCTTCGGCCGCGAACGCCAGCGCATAGCTGCGCATGCGCTGGTAGAGGTTGCTCTCGGCGGTTTCCAGGAAGGCCCGGTCCAGCGCGTAGCCGGCCAGCGCCAGGAAGGCGAGCAGTCCGAGACTGGCCGCCAGCAACTGCCGTGCCTGCAGCGATCGAGGTTGGCCCCAGCTCATGTGCGCGCGACGCGGTCAGGCGCCGATCAGTGGCGGACGCCCGCGATCGTCGCACGCCGGGCCGGCGACCCGGCCGCGCGCCGGCGGTCCGGCCACTGGCCGGGCCCGCGCCCGTGCCGGCGGATCACGCCCCGCTGCGCGCGCACTCTCTCATTCACCGCTTCGCGCGCATTCTTTCATTCACCGCTTCGCGGTATGGCAAACCGGTAGCCGCGGCCGCGCACGGTCTCGATCGGCTTGAGTGCGCCGTCGGGGTCGAGTTTCTTGCGCAGCCGGCCGATGAAGACCTCGAGCACGTTGGAGTCGCGATCGAAGTCCTGCTGGTAGATGTGCTCGGTCAGGTCGGCCTTGGAGACCAGTTCGCCGGCGTGCATCATCAGGTACTCGAGCACCTTGTACTCGTAGCTGGTCAGGTCGACGTTGCTGCCGTGCACGTTGACCGTCTGCGCGGCCAGGTCGAGCGTGACCGGCCCGCACTCCAGGCTCGGTTTGCTCCAGCCGGCGGCGCGCCGCACCAGCGCGTTGAGCCGCGCCAGCAGCTCCTCGACATGGAAGGGTTTGACCAGGTAATCGTCGGCGCCCTGCTTGAGGCCCTCGACCTTGTCCTGCCAGCTCGAGCGCGCGGTCAGGATCAGCACCGGAAACTTCTTGCCCTCCTCGCGCAGCGCCTTGACCAGTTCCATGCCCGACATCTTCGGCAGGCCGAGATCGATGATGCCCAGGTCGAACGGCACCTCGCGACCCATGTAGAGGCCTTCCTCGCCGTCCTGCGCGGCATCGACCGCAAAGCCCTCGCGCTTCAGGCGCGCCGCCAGGGTTTCGCGCAGCGGCGCTTCGTCTTCTACCAGCAGAATACGCATGGTGACTCCCGTGTCAGTAAGGCTTCTGTCGCAAGAAAAGTGCCGCGCACAACTGCGACCGTTGCGCCGCAGAGTGCGGCGTCAGTCGTCGTTGCGGCGTGTACGTGCTTGCTCACCACGCGCAGGCCGATCGGTCGCCTGCCGTGTCGTGTTGGGGTCGTCCATGTAGATGCGCACCCGGCCGCTGGCGTCGACCACCTTGACCCGGTTGACGTCGCGGCCGTCGAACGGCACGCGTTCGGCGCTGAGGACCTGGCCGCCGGTGCGGCGCTCGACCCGGCGCACGGCATCCGACAGTGCACGGTGGTCCTCGCGGCGGTCGTGGCCGCGGATCTCGCGGACCGGCACCTCGGCGCGGTCGCGATCGGCACGAGTCCCGCGCGGCTCGTCGCGATGCTGCGCCGCCGCACTGCCGAGGCCGGCGGTGACCGTGGCGATCAGGAGCAGCGGAACGAGGCGCGGGCGGGAGGTCGACATGGGACTCCGGGAGACGGTTCGGAAGGCGCGCGGGGCGCTGCGGAAACGGTCTGATGCCGCGATAAGCGGCCCTGACGTGAGCCCGCATTCTCGGAACGGGGCGGTGAATCCGATCTGAACTTTATTTTCACATCTCGCGAAGGATTCAGCTATGTGAACACGAGGCGATGGCTTCCGCAAGCCTCTGGCAGGCCGAGAAAACTTCGCCGACGCAGCAGCGCAGTGAGCCGCCGCCGGCCTCGATCGCGTCCAGCTCGACGGTGCGCGGCTCGAACCCGGCGGCCGCGAGCGCGCGTCGGCTATCGGCGCTCAGTGCCCGCCCGGCGCCGGCGCTCATCCACACCGCGTCCTCGCTCAGTGCGATGGCATTGCCGGCAAACGCAGCGTGCTCGGCCGGCGACAGCAGCACCGCATGCGGCGCGTACAACGCGGCGATCGCCTCGACCACGGCCGGCTCGGCGAAGCCTCGCGGGCACACCAGCGCGGCGCGGCCGGCCAGCACCGCCAGTACCACGTTGGTGTGGTATTCGCCTGCGGCCAGCTCGAACATCAACGTGGCGCGCAGGCCGAGCGCATCGTGCATCAGGCGCGCGCCCTCCTGGTCGCAGCGCTCCGACAATCCGGCGAAGCCGAGGCCGCGGGCACGGTCGATGACCAGCGCACCGGTCAGTTCACAGGGGTGCGGCTGGGTCGAAAGGTCGACCTCGGCGTAGTCGAGCACGCCACCGAAGAAGCCGCGGATGTCCGCCCGGGCGGCCTCGCGCTGGCGTACCGGATGGCGCATGCGACCGACCACATAGCGGGAGCTGCCATCCACCCGGCCGGTCGCGAACACGTTGTTGGGGAACAGCGCGTCGGGCGTTTGCGGATCGCCGGCGAAACACACCGTCGGCACCACCTCGGCCAGCGCACGATGCAGCTCGCGGTGCTGCGCGGAGGCACGCGCGGCATCGAAGCCGGCCGCCTCGGCCATGTAGCGGTTGTCGGCGGCGGACTGCTCGGCCAGCCGGAAGCCATCGGGCGCGACCAGGAATGCACCCCGTGCGGTGGCCGGGCCGAAATCGGCGGCAGCGCCGCGGGCGAACTTCAGGAAGGCGGCAGTGTCGCGGGTGATCATGCGGCGTCGGCTCGCGAGCCGGTGGAGGATCGGTCGTTGAAGCTCTCGGTCACCGCCAGCGCGCGCTCGATCAGCGACCAGTCGGCGCCGGGCTTGTGCGCGCCTTCGCTGAGGACCTGGCGGAAGGCGCGGCCGCCGCGCTGCCCGCCGAACAGGCCGAGCACGTGGCGCGTGATGTGCTTGAGGAACACGCCTTTCCCAAGCGGGCCGCCCGCGAGTTGCGCATCGACATACGGCCGCAGTGCGCGCAACAGCTCGGCGCGCGATTTCAGTTCGCCGCCGAACCACGCCACATCGAGTCGGTGCAGCAGGTAGGGGTCGTGATAGGCGGCGCGGCCCAGCATCGCGCCGTCGGCATGCGCCAGGTGGGCGGTCGCCTCATCCTGGCTGGCGATGCCGCCGTTGACGACCACCTGCAGGTCCGGCCGCTCGCGCTTGAGCCGGTAGGCCCAGTCGTAGCGCAACGGCGGTACCTCGCGATTTTCCTTCGGCGACAGGCCCTGCAGCCAGGCGTTGCGTGCATGCACCACGAACATCCGGCAGCCGGCTTCGGCGACGCGGTCGATGCCGGCCTTCGCCTCCCGGCGCACGTGGGCGATCCAGCGTCGGCCTGGCGGGCGCCCATCGGAGGTTCGCTTCCTGGACCGGCGGTGTATTGGCCGCTCACCGGGGCGGTTGCCATCGTCATCGTGGTCGCACTCGTCGCAGCGCTGCGTATCTTCCGCCGTCGAGTGGGAACGGCACAACGCGAACCGCTCGGCGTT
>JAHWKC010000114.1 GCA_019348095.1 Pseudomonadota bacterium
AATGGTTCGACCGGAACGTTTCCGCCACGGCGCACGAGAAGCTGCAGGTGGTTCATTGCGGCGTCGACCTGCAACACATCGAGTGGCAACCCGAGGGTCGCAACGGACAGCTCATCGTGGCGGTCGGCCGGCTCCATCCGATCAAGGGGTTCGACACCCTGATCGAAGCACTCGCTCTGGCCCGGCGCGATGGCGCGCGGTTCCGCTGCAGGATCATCGGCGAGGGTCCGCTGCGCGCCGAGCTCCAGGCGCTGGTGCACGCACGCGGCCTCGACGATTGCATCGAACTGGCCGGGGCGCAGCCGCAGGAAGTGGTGCGTGCCGCGCTGCGCGAGGCCGCCGTGTTCGCCCTGCCCTGCCAGGTGGCGGCCGATGGCGGACGCGACGGCATTCCGGTGGCGCTGATGGAGGCCATGGCTTCCGGCTGCGCGGTGGTGAGCTGCCGGACTTCCGGCATCCCCGAACTGATCAGCGATGGCCAGCAGGGTCTGCTAGTGCGCGAGCGCGATGCACCGGCCTTGGCCGGCGCGTTGCAGCGGCTGCTAGGCGACGCGATGCTGCGACGCCGGCTCGCCAGTGCCGCGCGCCAACGCGTCGAGCAGCAGTTCGATGCCCGCCACGAGGCCGGCAAGCTGCGGCGGCTGATGACCAATGCACTGACAGCGGAGGCCGCGACCGATGCCCGCTAAACGGCTGCTGGTGGTGATCGACGAGATGGAGGTCGGCGGCAGCCAGCGCCAGATCGTGCACCTGTTGACCGGCCTGGATCGCAACCGCTGGCAGCCGGAACTTGCCTACTTCAGGAACGAGTCGTTCCTGGTCGGCCGGCTCGAAGCCGCCGGCATTCCGGTGCATCGACTGCCCAAGCGCGGCCGCTTCGATCCGCATTTTCTGCGCGATTTCCGCCGCCTGCTCCGCCAGGGCAACTACGACCTGGTGCATGCCTTTTCGCTGACAGCAGAGCTGTGGACGGTGGTGGCCAGCTGGTTATGCCGGCGTCGCCCACCGCTCATCGCCTCAGAGCGCAACCAGCAGCTCGGCAAGCCGGCGTGGTATTGGCCGATCAAGCGCTTCGTGCTCTGGCGTAGCGCCGGGATCATCGCCAACTCCGGGGCCGGGGCGCGCGTGACGGCGCAGCAGACCGGCCGATCACTGGAATTTTTCGACACCATCGCCAACGGGGTGGAAGTCCCCGCGCGCCTCGGGCTTGCACAGCGAGAGATCCTGCGCGCGGAAGTAGGGGTGCCGGCCGGTCGCGTGTTCGCCTTGTTCGTGGGGCGCCTGGTGCCGCAGAAGAACCTGCCATGCCTGATCAAGGCCATGGCCATGTTGCCGCCGAGCCAGCGGCCGTGGCTGGGACTGGTCGGCGACGGCCCGCTGCGCCGCCAGGCCCAGCGCTTGGCGACCGCCTCCGGGGTCGCGCTGGACATGCGCTTCTTCGGCGAACGCGACGATGCCACCCGACTGATGCAGGGCGCGGACTTCCTGGTGCTGCCATCGCACTTCGAGGGGCTGTCCAACGCCCTGCTGGAGGCGATGGCGGCCGGCTGTCCGGCGATCGCCTCGGCGGTCGGCGGCACCCCCGAGCTGATCGAGCACGAGCGCACCGGACTGTTGTTCGCCGCGGACGACGCGCACGGCCTGGCATCAAACATGGCCCGGCTCTGCGCGGACGGCGCTACCCGATCGAAGCTGTCGCTGCAGGCGCGCGACTACGTCGCTCGCACCTACGGAATCGCGGCGATGGTCGCCGCCACGGCGGCGGTGTACGAGCGTTGCCTGGCGCCCACCTCGCGCCGCCCGGCCATGCCGGACCCCCCCTCGGCGCCGGCCGGGAACAAGCCAGGGGCAGATGAGAACCAGGCCTCGGCCAAGCCGAATAATGCGGAGTTGCACCGATGACCGAGCCTCGAGCGCCTCTGCACGTCCTGATGCTGCTGGACGCGGCTTACCCGCCGCTGCAGGGCGGCGGCACGGAAATGCAGGTCCGCACGCTGGCCAGGGCATTGCGCGTACAGGGCCATCGGGTGACGGTGCTTGCGCCTTTGATCCCCGGCGGCGTGCAGCAGCGCGCCGGGCGCCTGGATGGCGTGCCGGTCTGCCGGCTGCCGTATCCACGCCTGCATCTGCTCGGCGGGGTGTGGCTGATGATCCGCCTGTTCCTGTTCCTGATCTCCAGGCGCAATCGCTACGACGCCTGGCACGTGCATTCGCCGCGGCGGCTCGGCGCGGTGGCAGCCCTGCTCGGAAGCTGGCTCGCCAAGCCCCAGGTCGTGGTCAAAGTCGCCAGTGCCACCGAGTTCGAAAGCGGCACCCTGGCGCCACATCCATCCGCCTTGAACCGGTCGCTCTACCTTTGCCTTCGACGCGCGGACGCGTGGCAGGCGATCAGCGGCAGGATCGGCAAAGCGCTCGCGGCGCGGGGGATACCGTCGGACCGCATCGCGGCGATTCCCAACGCGGTGGATCTATCCCGATTCAACGCGTCCGCCGGCACCGGCAGTGAGCACCCGCGTTTCGTGTTCATCGGCCGATTGGTCACCGCCAAGAACCTGTTCATGCTGCTGGAGGCGTTTGCCGAACTGTTGCGGGTGCATCCGGGTGCGCAGTTGCGCATCGTCGGCGGCGGCCCCCTGGAGACGGCACTGAAGCAACGCACGCACGTGTTGGGCATCGAGTCGGGCGTCGAATTCACCGGGCACCGCAGCGACGTCGAGCGAATGCTGGCCGACGCCGATTTCGGGGTGCTGCCCTCCACCGTCGAAGGTCTGTCCAACACCTTGCTCGAATGCATGGCCAGCGGGCTGCCCATGATCGCCAGCCGCATCAGTGGCAGCGAGGACCTGGTCCGCACCGGTATCAACGGCTGGTTGTTCGAGCCGGGCGACCGCCCTGAACTGACGCGCTGCCTGATCGAGGCGGCATCGCTCACGCCGCAACGACGTCGTGAGCTGGGTGACCAGGCGCGCGCCTCGATCGAGCGCCACGCCAGCCTGGATAGCGTGCTCGAGCGCATTCTGCCGCTCTACCGGGGTGCGCCGACGGCGGCACGCAACCGGATGTCCGCGGCCAGCGAAGGGGTCTGAATATGCTTCGACTGCTGTTCGCCATCGCCATAGTGCTGCTGCCCAACGCTCTGCACGTCTCGATGGATACCGGAATACCGGGCCTGAACTTGAGCAACCTCATGTTGCTGCTGTTGGTGAGTGCGCTGCTCATTAGCCGGCGAGAGACCAACCCATCCCTGGCCGCTCCGGGCTATCTCACTGCGCCTCTGATCGCCTTGTTCCTCACTCTGGCAATCGCCTTCGGCATCGCCCAGTGGACGGGTTCCTCAGACCTGCTGGCAGATTTAACCCGCTTGAAGAACGCAATCTTCTATCCCGCGTTCTACTTTGTCTTCCGGCGCTGCCGGTTGGACCTGCAGGCGACACGGCAACTGATCGGGCTGGTCTTGGTGGTAGCCGTGGTCGCCGGCCTGGAAGCGGTCTATCAGGGCGTTCAGTTCGGGCTTGGACAATACGTCGCCGATCAACGGGCGTCGGGACCTTTTGGCGATGTTCAGATGGCCAATCGGGCGGGGGTGTTCTATGCGTTTTTTCTGCCGATGCTGGCTGCAGCCGCGGTACTGATGACGCGATCAAGAGTGTTGCGTCTGAGTGCAGTCGGCGGCTGCGTGGTGCTTGCCTTGGCAATCTTGCTTACCTACTCGCGCCAGTCCTATTTGATCGCTGCGTTTGGGCTTTTGATGCTGCTGATGCACCTGATGCGCCGCAAAGCGCTGCTGGCGATGGTGGCCGGGCTCATGTTGCTGGTGTCGGTCGGCCTGTTTCCCGACAGCGTCCTCCAGCGGGTGCAGGACACGCGGCGAGTCGATGGCAGCGGAGCGGCGACTTTCGACTCGAGTACCGCAAGCCGGTTTGAAATATGGGACGGCGCCGTCGCGATGTGGCGAGATCATCCGGCGGGCGTTGGGCTGGGACGTTTTTCCCGCAACATCGGGGACTACTCAAGTTATCCGGGCATGGATGCTCACAATTCCTTCGTGTTGATGTTGGCCGAAGCTGGCCCTCTGGGACTGGCGGCCCTGCTCTGGGTATTTTGGCGCCTGTGGGGTTTGGCACGGCGACTGCGGGAGTCCGCCGAGAGCACCGATCTGGGGGCGCAGGCACTCGCGCTCGGGTTCAAGATCGCGGTGGTCTCGGTGGCATTAAGCAATCTCTACGGCAGCCCCTTTTTCGAAGGCATCATCATGGCCAACTTCTGGGTGTTGTGCGGTCTTCTCGAGCGCTATGCGATTCTCAAGGCACACCCAGCGGGCGCTTTCGCCGAGGGAACCGGCCCGGTCACCCCGCCAGAGATTGCCAGTCGGTTTCCGCTGGCGGCTCGTGCGATGCCGGGTCTGCGCACAATCCCGAAATCCTCGTAACACAATGACCGTGTCTTTACTGTCCAGTGTTGCGCCTCCCAGCAAACCCACCGGCGACTTGTGCCTGATCACATCGGGGGCAGCCCCGGCAAAGCACCGAGGCAGCGGGAGCAGGTCCGGCGACGGTCCTGTGCACCTATCGATCGTCCTGCTCGGGCGTGCACTCGCTGTAGCGGCACTGATGAGCTTGAACTCATGCGCCGCCGAGGTCAGCCCCTCTAGCAGCACCGGCGAGCGCGATGAGAAGAGTTCCGCCGCCCCACACGTAACCGGCATCCGCGAATTCCCCATCACGCCGCCATCCGATGTGGACTCGACCACCTGGTACGTCCGCACCGACGGCGGCGACGCCAGCCAGTGCACCGGCCGCGCTGACGCCCCGTATTCCGGCAGCGGCACCAATCAGGCCTGCGCCTGGGGCCATCCGTTTTTCGCCCTGCCTCCCAAAGGCAGCGCACGCATCGCCGGCGGCGACGCCCTGGTCATCGGCAGCGGCACCTACCTCTTGGGCGAAGGCGCGCCCAACGCCGGCAGTTGCCTGGGCAACAGCTGCTTCATGCAGCCGGTTCCCAGTGGCCCCTCCGCCACCGCCAGAACCCGCATCCTGGGCCAATCCGGCTCCGCCGCGCCAAAGCTGGTGGGCATCGGCGGTGCAAGCAAGGTCCTCAACCTGGAAGGCAGCTCCAACGTCGAGGTCGGCTTCCTGGAAATCACCGACCGCGACGACTGCGTCTCCGGTCACAGCAACAGCTCGGCCAAGTGCACCAGCTCCCGCGACTTCGCCAAGACCGGACTGTCGGCCAGCGCCTCGCGCAATGTCTGGGTCCATGACCTCAACATCCATGGCCTGGCCAACCAGGGCGTCCGCGCCGGCGGCCTGACCGACTGGACCGTGGAGCGGGTCAGGATCAACGCCAACGGCCGCGCGGGCTGGGATGGCAACATCGGTTCGGGCAGTTCCAATTCCGGCCAGATCGTGTTGCGTGAAGTCGAGATTGGCTGGAACGGCTGCGGCGAGCGCTGGAAGACCGGTGAGCCGTGGGCCTGCTGGGCACAAAAGACCGGCGGCTACGGCGACGGCCTGGGCACCTACTACACCGGCGGCAAGTGGTTGTTCGAGGACGCCTACATCCATCACAACACCTCCGACGGGCTGGACCTGCGCTACATGGACGGCAAGGACTCCACCCACGTGACCGTGCGCCGCACCCATGCGGTCGCCAATGCCGGCAACCAGGTCAAGGTCCGCGGCAACGCCACCATCGAGAATTCAGTGCTGGTCAGCCAGTGCGCCTACTTCCGGGGCAAGCACTTCATGGTCGAGGGCGACCACTGCCGCGCCGGTGGCAACACCCTGCAACTGGTCCCGACTTCAAACGACACCATCAGCGTGCGCCACAACACCATCACCGGCGAAGGCGGCGTGCTGATCGGCGCCAACGAGGGCGACAGCAGCAACCGCATCGAGATCCGCAACAACGTGCTGATCGGCTTTCCGACCTTCCGCAACCCCGATGTCAAAAGCGCCGTCTACTACGCCAACGACGCCCCGGCCCGGGTCGACTGGGACGCCAACCTGGTCTGGAACGTCAAGCGCGGCAAGTGCCCCAAGGGCA
The DNA here is from genome assembly GCA_019348095.1 of Pseudomonadota bacterium. Lineage (GTDB taxonomy): Bacteria > Pseudomonadota > Gammaproteobacteria > Xanthomonadales > Xanthomonadaceae > Novilysobacter_A. Next base: position 6,046 of record JAHWKC010000114.1, read on the forward strand.
GCATCTGCGATCAGGATCCAAAGCTTGCCAACATGACGCTGCCGGGCTTCGATGCCGAGCCGCTGCCGGGCAGCCCGGTGATCGACCGGGTCTCACCGCCGCCACGCCGCCCGCACGGCCCGCCGCGACCGCAGGGTTCGCAGCCCCGCTAGAGTCCCGGCCGATGCCGGAGCGGGGCATGCCTCCAGGCGGGACCAACCACCGGTTACTCCGCATCCGATGCCCAAACGCAGCCGAGCAAGCCCGGCTCCATGTGGCCGCGCGCGTCGGCAAGGCTGCATACGTAGAGGCCGCGTTCGCAGGCTTGGCTGACGAGCCCAGCACCTGCGATGAGGTTCGCTGTGCGCGACTCATCCTGTGGACTGCCCCCCCTAGCGCCGAAAGGCAGCCGAGCAAGCTCGGCTCTACTTAAAGCCGGCACGTGCGGTGGGATTGCTGTGCGCGACTCATCCTGTGGGCTTCCCCCCGAGTGCCGAAAGGCAGCCAAGCAAGCTCGGCTCTACAGGAGCGCAGCGCACGCGTGGGGCTCGTTCAACCCCGCCCGTTACGCCGACAGGCCTGCTGCCGCTCCCGGCCGCTGAACTCATGTGATCACTTCCTAGGGTGCCGTCGCCAAGCCGCCGGCGCTGCCGCCGGGGTGCGGCCGATTGCCTGCGAAAGCGTGATGCCGGACACGAAACCGGGGCTCAGAGCGTCGGCTGGCCGGCCGTTTTCGGCGGCGAAAACAGGCGCCGCGGACCGTCACGGTCGCTACTCCCGGCTGAATGACGCCCTCGTGAAAATTCGTAGTGGGAACCGCGTCAAATTTTTGACGCAGTGGGCGTGACGCAGCGCACAAAAGGGCTGGAGGGCCCTTCCTAACATCGCTGCCGGCTCGAAGGGAGCCCTCCTCCTTTCCCAAACACCGCCTAAACGGCGACGGAGTCCCACGCACTCATGTCTACTCATCGTTCCGGCAAGCTCGCCCTCCTGCTTCTCGCTCCGCTCGGTGCCCGCCTTGCGCCGGATCTTGTCGTTGTCGGGGGCGGACCGCTTCGCCGTCTTGACCGCCCGCTCCGACCACTGCCGCTGGGTGTGGGCGCGCTCGGTGAGCCGGCCCTTCTCCGCGGCGAAGCGCTCGTAGGCGTCGCGCTGCTGGCTCCGCCCGAGGGCCTTGGCCGCCACGTAGTCGGACCAGCCGCCGGCGTAGGAGACGGCCCGGTGGTGCTCCTCGGTG
>JAHWKC010000115.1 GCA_019348095.1 Pseudomonadota bacterium
GCCAGGAACCGCGCGCGGCGCGGATCCGCGCGGTGCTGAGCTGGAACGTGGCGCCGTCGACCAACGACCCGGACGCCATCCCGGTCTGGGGCAACCGCGTCGACACCCACGTGCGCGTGCTGCCGGGCATCACCGGTGACCCTCACGAACCGGCGACGTGGATCACGCTCATCGGTGGCGTCAACGTGACGGCGTCGGCAGCGACCAGCGGCATCCATCCGACGACCGGTCTGACGACCGCGAACGGCGTCTTCGCCGACCTCGGGGTCATGGCTGGACCCGGACGCCCGTTCGGCGGCTGGCTCGTCGTCCGGGGACCGAGCTTGGCGGGTCACCAGTACCGGCTGTGGAAGCGGCCGGTCAGCGGCGGATGGTCGCCGATGACGGACGGCTTCCGCGTCACCAACGAGGACGGCACCCTCGGGCCGATCGTGACACCGACGGCCGACGGGCGGGTCAACTACCTGCCCAAGGCGCAGAACTTCACCAACCTGCTGGGCCGGTTCCGTCCGGCGGGAGACGAGGTCTGGGAGATCCAGGTCGAGGTGGTCGGTGTCGGGTTCTCGCCCGTCTACCGGGTGCAGCTCGACAACACCGCTCCCGAGGTGCACCTGGCCATCACGACCGGGTCCGGCACCTGCGGCGGCGCGCTGTCATCGGCACCGGCAAGCACCAGCACCGGATGGCCCAGTGCCTGCAACCACTCACGTTGCTGGGCACTCCACAACAGGCTCATGGTGCGACCTCCGGCGGCCCCCGGCGGATCTTGCGGTACAGCCAGTAAGCGGGGCCGCACAGCGCGTATGTCGCGGTGATCGCCAGCAACACCGTCGGCGGGTCGATCGCGATCGCGATCAGCACCACCAGCACCGCCACGATCGCCAGGAATGGCACGCGGTCGTTGCGCGGCCCGCCCTTGAAGCTGAAATAGCGCAGCCGGCTGACCATCAGCAAGGCCGCAGACACGGTCACCGCGAGCGCGCCATAGCGCAGCTGCGCGCCGCTGTAGCCGAAGGCGTGGCAGGTCCACACGAAGCTGGCGACCAGCCCCGCGGCGGCCGGGCTGGCCAGGCCGATGAACCAGCGTTTGTCGACCTGGTGGACCTGCGAGTTGAACCGCGCCAGCCGCAGCGCCGCGCAGGCCGCGTACAGGAACGCGGCGATCCAGCCGATCTTGCCCAGGGTCGCCCCGTCCAGCCGCATCGCCGACAGCGCCCAGTGGTACATCACCAACGCCGGCGCCAGCCCGAAGCTGATCAGGTCGGCCAGCGAGTCGTACTGCACGCCGAACTCGCTCTGGGTGTTGGTCAGCCGCGCCACCCGGCCATCGAGCCCGTCCAGAATCGCGGCGATGAACACCGCGATGCAGGCGACGTCGAACCGCCCCTGCGCGGCGGCGATGATCGCGTAGAAACCGGCGAACAGGCCGCCGGTGGTGAACAGGTTGGGCAGCAGGTAGATGCCGCGGCCGCGCGGCCGGCTTGGAGGCGTGGATTCCATTGCGCGAGTGTAGCGCTTGCCCGCCGCCAGCCGGAGAGCCATGCCCCTGCTGCGCCGAAGACCTCGGTTCCGAACGTTGCGTCACTACCGCGCGATTCCACGCGCCTTGCCGCCCAGGCCGGGGATGCGCCGCCAGGCGCTATCCGCCGATGGCCTCGGCTGCGCGCCCTGGCGCAGGATCGGCATCGGCCGCGGGAACCTGGCCCGCCTCGTGCCGCTGCGGGCGGTCCGGTTGCGCGGCGGGCGGCGTCGGCGTGCCGCCCCTGGCGGCGAGTGCCATCAGGACCGATCCGGCGATCACCAGCAGGACCAGGCCCAGCAAAATTCCGATCACACCCCGGCGTACCGCCATGGTCGGGCCTCCCGTGTTGCCGTTGCCGCTCCGTGCGGCGCGGCTTATCGGCGATGCGAACACGCGCCGGGTCAATGCGACGTGATTCGATGTCATCGCACCTGGGCTGGACGCGCCTGCGCACGACGCGCGCTGGCGACCGCGTGCCGCTGGTGTGGCGGTGGCGTGGGCGGTCATGGTCAGCATCGCGCCAACGCTGCCCTGCTGCATGCGCGTCCGCACAGCTCCGGCCGCGCGATATGCGTGCGCTGGCGCAGTACTACGCCGGCGCCAACGCGGCCGGACCACGCGAGGCCCGCAGCCGCGAACGCGCGCGGCGCCAGCATCGCGCGCCACGGCGTGGCAGAGCGCCGCATCGCCTCCTGCCGGGTCGGCGGATGGCGAGCGACGCCGCGATCGATCGAAGGCCCGCGCCGGCGCCAAGCGGCCATGTAGCGCGGCCCCCCGGCATGCCAGAATGCCCGCTTCCCCGTGCCGAAAACCCGCCGATGCGCCTGTCGCAGTTCCATCTCCACACCAGCAAGGAAACCCCCGCCGACGCCGAGGTGATCAGCCACAAGCTGATGCTCAAGGCGGGCATGATCCGCAAGCTCGCCTCCGGCCTGTACACCTGGTCGCCGCTGGGCCTGCGGGTGCTGCGCAAGGTCGAGCGGGCGGTGCGCGAGGAAATGAACGCCGCCGGCGCGATCGAACTGCTGATGCCCTCGGTGCAGCCGCTGGAGCTGTGGCGCGAAAGCGGCCGCCTGGACACGTTCGGCCCGCTGCTGCTCAAGCTCAAGGACCGCAAGGAGCAGGACTACTGCGTCGGCCCGACCCACGAGGAAGTGATCACCGATTTCGCGCGCAACGAGCTGGCCAGCTACAAACAGCTGCCGGTGACCTTCTACCAGATCCAGGCCAAGTTCCGCGACGAGATCCGCCCACGTTTCGGGGTGATGCGCGCGCGCGAGTTCCTGATGAAGGATGCCTACTCGTTCCACCTCAGCGACGAGGACCTGGATCGCGAATACCGCCACATGCACGCGACCTACAGCCGGATCTTCACCCGGCTGGGGCTGAAGTTCCGCGCGGTGCAGGCCGACAGCGGCGCGATCGGCGGCGACGCCTCGCAGGAGTTCCACGTGCTGGCCGATTCGGGCGAGGACGCGATTGCGTACTGCATCGGAGACGGCGATGGATCGTCCGGCTACGCGGCCAACCTGGAAGCGGCCGAAGCGCTCTCGCCCGGCGAACGCGCCGCCGCCACCGAGACCATGCGCACGATCGACACGCCGACGCAGAAAACCTGCGAGGCGGTCGCCGCGCTGATGGGCATCACGCTCGATCGCACAGCCCGGTCGATCGCGCTGATCGGGCTGGATGCGGAAAACAATCCGCAGTTCGTGCTCGCGCTGGTGCGCGGCGACCACGCCATCAACGAGATCAAACTGGCCAAGCTGCCGGGCCTGGCCGATTACCGGCTCGCGAGCGAGGCCGAGATTCTCGATTACCTCGGCGCCGACCCCGGTTTCCTGGGCCCGGTGGATCCGCGCAAACCCATCCGCGTGATCGCCGACCGCAGCGTCGCGGCGATGGCCGATTTCGTGGTCGGCGCCAACCAGACCGGTCAACACCTGGCCGGGGTGAACTGGGGCCGCGACCTGCCCGAGCCGGCGCTGGTGGCCGATATCCGCAACGTCATCGCCGGCGACCCCTCGCCCGACGGCCGCGGCACCCTGGGCATCGCGCGCGGCATCGAGGTCGGACACGTGTTCCAGCTTGGCCGCAAATACGCACAGGCGATGGGCTGCAGCGTGCTCGACGAGGCCGGCAAGGCCGCCACCCCGACCATGGGCTGCTACGGCATCGGCGTCTCGCGGATCGTCGCGGCGGCCATCGAGCAGAATCATGACGACGCCGGCATCGTCTGGCCCGAGGCGATCGCGCCCTGGCAGGCGGTGGTCTGCGTGATAAACCCGAAGAAGGACGCGGCCCTCGCCGAGGCGGCCGAGGCCCTGTACCGGGAACTCAATGCCGCCGGTATCGACACCGCGCTGGACGACCGCGGGCTGCGCCCCGGCGCGATGTTTGCCGATATCGAGCTGATCGGGATTCCGCACCGGATCGTGGTGTCCGAGCGCGGGCTGTCCGCGGGCACCCTGGAATACCGGCACCGGCGTGCCAGCGAGGCCGAGAACCTGGACCGCGAAACGCTGGTCGACCGCATTGTCGCCGCCGGGTAAATCACCGCGGTAACTGTCTCCTGCGCAGCCTTTACCGGCCTCCTGGAAGGGGCCGCGAGGGCCGGCGCCCTTTACCCGCGATGCTGGAGTTGGCGGCCCGACCTGCAAAAGCGACGGCGGCAGCCCCGGGCCGTGCATATTGGCGCGCATTTACTAACTGCGGGCAGCCCATTATCATCCGCCGCAACCATGGACTGGCCGAGTATCCCGCATCCATTTTCCGGAGGTTTTCCATGTCGATCGACATCAACTCGCTGTCGGCCAAAGAGCTGCAGGCGCTGATCAGCAAGGCCAAGAAGCGCAAGACCACGCTGAACAAGCGCAAGCCGGTGGCGGTGGTCCGCAAGAAGCTGACCACCCAGGCCAAGAACGAGGGTTACACCATCGCCGAGCTGTTCGGCAGCGGCGCCGCGGCGACGCCGCGCAGCAGTTCCAGCACGCCCCGCAAAACCCGCAAGTCGCTGGGCAAGGTCGCGCCGAAATACCGCGACCCGGCCAACCCGGACAACACCTGGACCGGCCGCGGCAAGCAGCCGCGCTGGCTGGCGGCCTATACCTCGGCCGGCCGTGGACTGGAAGAGTTCAAGATCGACCGGTAACGCGTGCCTGTTTTTGTGAAAGACGCCGGCCCGTGCCGGCGTTTTTTTTGGGGCGACGCTGGGTCGGGACTCGGGACTCGGGACTCGGGACTCGGGACTCGGGACACGGGACTCGGGACTCGGGACTCGGGACTCGCGAAATGCTATTCCACTGCCATCCCGAGGGCAGCGAGGGATCTGTTTTCTTTACCTCATGAAGGAAAAGCAGATCTTCTCCATTTTCTTGGGATGGCCGCTGCCACGTCCCACGGGCGACGCCTTGGTAGAGCGGAGCTTGCTCCGCTGCCCCGCCGCGACATCAACGGCAGCCGAGCAAGCCCGGCTCCACGGCGCTGTTCGCTGCCCCGGCTCAATCTAGAGATTCCGCCGCGCCGGCAGCAGCAAGTTGCCGAACAGCAGCCCGGCGATCAGCGCCAGCAGGATATTGAGCACCGCCAGCATCGCGTCCTGGCCGGCATTGACGTCTTGCTGCTGGATCAGCGTCAGCAGCCCGCGCAGGCTCGCACTGCCGGGCACCAGCATGATGATGCCGGGCACGCGGATGATCGCGCCCGGACGGTGGCACCAGCGCGCGTAGGCGTTGCCGGCGGCGGTGATGGTCAGCGCGGCCAGGAAGATGCCGGCCGGCGCACCCAGGGCCAGGCCGGCATAACGCGCGATCAGGTAACCGCTGGCGGCGGCCAGCATCACCTTTGGATAATCGCTGCGGTGGCCACGGAACAACACCGCGAACGCGAACGATGCCATCAACAGGGCCACCCACTCGACCCAGTCCGGCTGCGGCCGCAGCGCGCGCACCGCCGGCTGCAGTCCGACCAGATCGGCGATGTACAACGCGATCACCGTGCCGACGGCGAGCTTGAGCACCGTGGTCACCGCGCCGGCGAAGCGCGCGGTGCCCGAGACCAGGTGCTGGCTGGTCAGCTCGCTGATCGCGTTGGTCAGCGCCAGGCCGGGCAGCAGCACGATCAGCGAGGCGATGATGACGGTGTTCTGGTTCAGTGGCGCGACCAGGCTGGCGACCAGGATGGTGACCCCGGCGGCGACCATCGCCGCGATCGCGTCCACGCCCTCCTTGAGCCGTGGGCGCGAGTCCGACAGCAGCACCAGCGCGCCGATGAGCAGCCCGTTGACCGCGGCCACGCTGATATCCAGCCACGGCAGCCGCAGCACCCCGGCCACCGCGGCCGCGGCCAGGCCGAAGCCCAGCACCTGCATCAGCTTGGCGCGCCGGCTCGGCGGCACGTCGAGCGCGCTCATGGCGGCATGCGCTTCGGCCAGGTTGAGCTTGCCGGCCAGCATGTCCTCGGCGATGCGGTCGGTTTCGCCAAGCCGGTGCAGGTCGTTCTCGCCCGGTGGCAGCCGGATCACGCGGGTGGTGTCACTGTCGCCGGGCGGGCGCAGCGGATCGCTGAAGGTCAGGATCAGGCCGGTGGGATTGGACCAGGGTTCGCACTCCAGCCGCAGTTTCTGCGCGATGGATGTGATCGCCCCCTCCAGCCGTTGCGAGGTGGTGCCGTAGGCGTGCAGACGCTCGGCCAGCTCGATCACAAAGTGGATGCGGGCGGCGTAACTGGCATCGCTCAAAGGCGTCGGGCTGTGCATGGCCGAAAGCATCGCATGCGCCTGCGTCGCCGGCAGCATGCAGCCGTGCAAGTCCGCCACTCGCCTTGCCGCGGCAAGCCTGTATCCTCGGCCCAAGCCCTATGACCGAGCCCAGCGCGCAGCCACCGCAGATCGAGATCGACGGCCAGGGCGCGTCGCGCTTGCGGCTATCCGGCCGCTGGACGCTGAAGTTCGCCAACGCCATCAGCCGCGCGCTGGCCGAGGCGCAGGGCGGGAGCCTGACGGTCCGGAGCCAGCTCGGCGAGGGCAGCTGCTTCACCCTCACGCTCCCCGACCGACCCCCCATGCCGCGATGACCGACGTCCCCGCAGACGTGCCGGCCGTCGAGCCGCAGGCCGGCGAGCTGCGCATCCGCTACCGCGTTGACGGGCTGCTGCGCGACGTCATGACGGTGCCGTCCAACGCCAGCTCCGCGGCGGTCAGCCGCATCAAGATCATCTCAGGGCTGGACATCGCCGAGCGCCGTCGCCCGCAGGACGGCCGGGCCACGTTCACCGTCGACGACAGCACCGTCGACGCCCGCGTCTCCACACTGCCGACCCTGCACGGGGAGAAGGTCGTCGTACGACTGCTGCCGCGCGCCGACGCGGTGCCCGTGCTGAGCGCGACGGGGCTGAGCCTGTCGCAGCTCGAGACGGTGACGACCACGCTGAACCAGACACAGGGGCTGGTGCTCATCACCGGCCCGACCGGCTCGGGCAAGACGAACACGCTCTACGCCGGGATCCAGCAGGTCAGCACCCCCGACCGCAACATCGTCACGCTCGAGGACCCGGTCGAGGTCCAGGTCAGCGGCATCACCCAGGTGCAGGTGCACGAGCGGTCCGGCCTGACCTTCGCGCGCGGGCTGCGCAGCGTCCTGCGCCAGGACCCGGACATCGTCGTGATCGGCGAGATGCGGGATCCCGAGACGATCTCGGCGGCGCTCGAGATCACCGACTCCGGCCACAAGGTCTTCTC
>JAHWKC010000116.1 GCA_019348095.1 Pseudomonadota bacterium
GGCGTGGCGCAACTGATGCCGGGCGAGTCGCCAGAGCACCTGCTCGAACGCGCCGACGCCGCGCTGTACGCAAGCAAGGCCGCTGGCCGCGACCGTGTCACCGGCACCCGCACGACCGCCGCGCATGCCGCCATGCCGCAGCACGTGTCCTCCTAGGCGGCCCTGTGTAGAGCGGAGCTTGCTCCGCTGCATTCGTCATTGCGGGTGAAGGACAGCCGAGCAAGCTCGGCTCTACGGTTGCTTGCAACGGGTGGCGACAGCCGCGCGCGGCTTCACATCAACGGGTGCGTTCCAGCACCAGCAGCGGGTCGATGCGGGTCGTCAGCCAGCTCATGCCCCAGTGCAGGTGCGGCCCGGTCGCGCGGCCGGTGGCACCGACCGCGCCAATCACCTGGCCCTGCTCGATGCGGTCGCCGACTCCCACGTCCAGCCGTGACAGGTGCAGGAAGTTGGAACTGATGCCGTGGCCGTGATCGAGCAGCACCGTGCCGCCGGTCAGGTACAGGTCCGGCCGGGCGAACGTGATCACGCCCGCGACCGGTGCCCTGACCTCGGTGCCGGCTGGGGCGGCGATGTCCATGCCCGAGTGCGCCGAACCCGGCGTGCCGTTGTAGATGCGCTGGTTGCCGAAGCGGCCGCTGATGCGGCCCTGCACCGGCCAGATGAAGGCCTGCGCGAAGTCGGCGCGGGGGTCGTCGCGCTCGCGTGCGGCGCTGACCTCGGCCTGTTCGCGCGCGATCCGTGCGGCGATCGCCGGCGGCGGATCGACCGTTTTCGGCGGCACCCCGTCGACGCGTTCGATCGGCCACTCGCGCGGCGTCACGGCCACGCGGTGGGTGAGCGCGCTTCCGCCAGGGTCGGTGATGCGGACCAGCAGCGGTCCGCTGGCGTCGCGGCCGGCGCCGAAGACGAAGCTGCCGTAGGGCGTGACGTGCAGTCGTCGGCCGCCGTATTCGACGATCGCGTCCGGCGCGGTCCGGCCGATCACCAATCCGCCCTGCGGCACCGATTCGGGCACCACGCTGGTCCGCACCGGCGCCGCGGCGGGCCGTGCGGTCTCCGGCAGCACCGGCGGGCGCGCCTGTGCACCGGCGGCGCATGCGGTCGCCATCGCCAGCACCACCGAGCAGGCGGCAAGCCCGAGTGGTCCGGCCCACTCGCGACTCATCGTGCGAACACGAGGCGCTGCCCGCCCGGCGCGCCGACCAGCCGGCTGCCGTCCCAGGCCATCACGCCGTTGACCCAGGTCGAGGCGATCCGCGAGTGGAACGTGCGGCCCTCGAACGGCGACCAGCCGCACTTGGAGAGCACGTCCTCGCGCCGCACCGTGAACGGGGCATCCTCGATCAACACCAGGTCGGCCGCATAGCCCTCGCGCAGGAAGCCGCGCCCCTCCACGTCGAACAGCTGCGCCGGCGCATGCGCGAACTTCTGCACCACCTGTGCGGTAGTCAGCCGGCCTTCGTGCACGAGTTCGAGCGCGGCATTGAGCGCGTATTGCACCAGCGGCAGGCCGCTGGGCGCAGACGTGTACGGACGCTCCTTCTCCTCCAGCAGATGCGGTGCGTGGTCGGTGGCGAGCACGTCGATGGTGTCTTCGGCCACGGCACGGATCAACGCTTCGCGATCGGCCGGATCCTTGATTGCCGGATTGCACTTGATGAGATGCCCGAGCGACGCGTAGTCGCCACGGTCGAAGCGCAGGAAATGGATGCAGGTTTCGGCGGTGATGCGCTTGCGGCTGCCGTCGGCGCGGATCAGCGGGCCGGTCTCGAACAGCGCGAGCTCGTCGGCGGTGGAGATGTGCAGCACGTGCAGGCGGGTGCCGTGTCGGCGCGCCAGCGACAGCGCCAGCTCGGTGGACTTCAGGCATGCCTGCCGCGAGCGGATGTCGGGGTGGCATTCGGCGGGGATGTCGTCGCCATACTTCGCCTTGTAGCGGGCGGTTTCGGCCTCGATCATCGGGGTGTCTTCGCAATGGGTGATGATCGGCGTGGGCACGTCGCGGAACACCGCATCGAGCACCTCCGGATCGTCGACCAGCATGTTGCCGGTCGAGGCGCCCATGAACACCTTGACCCCCGGGGCGCTGCGCGGATCCAGCCGCTGGATCGCTTCCAGATTGCCGGTGCTGGTGCCCAGGTAGAACCCGTAGTTGCCCCAGACGCGCCCGGCGGCGCGGCGGTACTTGTCCTCCAGCGCCTGCGCATCGAGCGTCGGCGGGCTGGTATTGGGCATGTCCATGAAGGTGGTCAGCCCGCCGGCCACGGCGGCGGCCGATTCGATGGCCATGTCGGCCTTGTACTCCATGCCCGGCTCGCGGAAATGGACCTGGTCATCGATCATGCCCGGCAGCAGGCGGCGGCCGGCGGCATCGACCACCGCCTCGTTGGTGCGCGCCGACAGGCCGCTCCCGATCTGCGCGATGCGGCCGTTCTCGATGCGCAGGTCGCCGTCGAATTCGCGGCCTTCGTTGACCAGGCGGGCATTGACAATGAGGGTATGGGACATCGGCGTGGGGCCTCGTTGCGGGAATGGGGGCGGGAAGGCGTCAGCGCGGCGGCGAGCGTGGAGGCGATTGCGGTGACGGCACCGGATCGTGCCCGCCAGGGTGCAGTGGATGGCAACGCAGGATCCGCCGCAAGGCCAACCAGGCGCCCCTGGGCGCACCGAAGCGCGCGATCGCCTGTATGGCGTACTCCGAACAGGTCGGATGGAAACGGCAGCGCGGGCCCAGCAGCGGGCTGATCCAGCGCTTGTAGGCCCGCAGTACGGCGATGAGCAGTCGATCGATCACGATACCTTCATGCGTGCGGCCCATCATGCGCGGCCGGGCGTCGGGTCGATATCCGGTCCATCGGGCGCATGGCACGCCCCAAGGGCGGGCACCGAGTCGGACCGGTGAACTTCGCGAGGGGCCGGCGCGGTTGCCGCGAGTGCCGGGGCAGGGTATAACAGCGCGCTTTCCCGTCACAAGGGAACAAAAAGGACATGCCGCCCGTGGCAGTGAAGAAACTTGCAAAGAAGGCCGCCAAGGCCGCCAAGAAAGCCGTCAAGTCGCTCGGCAAGAGCGCTTCGAGCAAGCCTGCGGCCCGGAAATCGGCAGCCGGCAAACCGGTAGCCAAGAAAGCCGCAGCGAAGAAAGCTGCAGGCAAGAAGGCTGCGCCGGCGAACAAGCCCGCGGCCAAGAAGGCTGCCGCCAGGAAAGCCGCGCCGGCCACGAAAACCATAGCGAAGAAACCGGCAGCCAAGAAGAGCGCGGCAAAAAAGCCGGCCGGCAAGTCTCCCGCGAAAGCCGCGAACAAAAAAGCCGCGAACAAACAGGCCACCGGGGCGCCGACGAAAACTGCCGCCAAGGCACCGGCGGCAAAGAATTCCAGCGCCGCAAAAAAGGCCGCCACCGGATCGTCCGCCAAGAAGGCCGCGCCCGCCAAGGCTGCAGCCCGCAAGTCCAGCGGCGTGTCGAAATCTTCCTCCAAGCCCGATAGCAAGCCCGGCAGCAAGCCGAACAAACCAGCGTCCAAGGCCGACACGCCCGCTTCCAAGCAGCAAGCGGTGAAGAAGCCGGCCGCACGTCAGGCCAGCAGGACCGAGCCGGTTGCTTCGGAATCGAAAAAAACCTCCGCTGCCGCCCGGTCCGCTTCGGCAAAAGCCGAAAGCCGGACGCAGACGGCCCAGAAACCAGTAGCAGCCTCTCCCCTTGCACCCATCAAGCGTCCGGTCGGCAAGGTGGCAGTGGCGGTTGCCGCAAAATCGCAGGCACCTGCGCCGAAAGGCAAGGTGAAAGTCGTGCCCTACAAGACCGACGACGCCACTGGGCGTCCGATCCTCCCCGCCGGCTACAAGCCGAGCCCGGACGAGGAATACATGAGCCCCTTGCAGTTGGAGTACTTCCGCCAGCGTTTGCTGAAGTGGCGGGCCGATCTGGTCGAGGAATCCAAGCAGACCATCGAGAACCTCAAGGACGAAGTGCGTGACGTCGGCGACGAAGCCGAGCGCGCCACCCGCGAAACCGAGAACTCGCTGGAGCTGCGCACCCGCGACCGCTATCGCAAGCTGATCAGCAAGATCGACAGCACGCTCAAGCGGGTGGACAGCGGCGACTACGGTTTCTGCGCCGAGACCGGCGAGGAGATTGGTCTGGACCGCCTCGAAGCCCGCCTTACCGCCGAGCGCTCGATCGATGCGCAGGAGCGTTGGGAGCACCTGCAGAAGCAGATGGGCGACTGAGCTGCCCAGTTCGGATCCGGCATGAAAAAGCCCCGCATCGCGGGGCTTTTTCGTGGGGTACTCGCGGACGGGCGGTTTCTGGGCCCGTCAGCTGCGGGCACCGGCCGGTGGGCACAAACGACGTGCCCACCCTACGAGGGCCATGCGCGCGACCGCGGCAGCCTCATGACCGCTGCCGCGCCTGGTCCTGGATGAAGCCGAGCAGGGCGGTCAGGCCATTGCTGCGCGTCGGCGACAGGTGCTTGGCCAGGCCGATCTCGGCGATGTAGTCGGCCTGCGTCCGCGCGATCTCGGCCGCGCTACGGCCCGAGTACACCCGCAGCGCGAGGTAGATCAGGCCCGATACGATCGCCGAGTCGCTGATCGCGTGGAAGTCGAGTCGGTCGGCATCGCCTTGCACGACGATCCACACCATCGACTGGCAGCCGTGCAGACGGTGCTCGTCGGTTTTCCACTCGGCCGGCAGCTCGGGCAGCTTGCGGCCGAGGTCGATCAGGTACTGGTAGCGTTCGGACCAGTCGCTGAAGAAGGCGAACTCCTCGCGGATCGCGGCCTGCGCCTCCAGGGCGGTGGATTCGAGCGGGAACGGGGTGTCGGTCACTTCCATCCTTTCAGGATCATGGACAATGGATGAGCACGGTTTTTTCGTGCCTGTCGCCGCCGCGGGTGGTGGGCACAGAAAACGTGCCCTCCTACGACTGGACAGCGGCGCTCACGCCGAGGCGCGACGCCAGCGTACGCCTTGCGCCGTGTCTTCCAGGACAATGCCTTCGCCGGCGAGTTGTGCACGGATCGCATCGGCGCGCGCGAAATCCCGGGCCCGCTTCGCGGCGGTACGCTCATCGACCAGTGCCTGGATGCGGTCACCGTCGCCCGAAGCCGCACCGCGTGCGAACCAGGCCGCCGGATCCTGCTGCAGCAGGCCCAGCGCGAGCCCCGCACCGAGCAGTTCGGACTTCAGCCCGGCACGGTCGCCTGGCGAGCCGGCCTTGCGCGCCTCACCGGCAATGCGCGCGATCTCCGCCAGCGCCTGCGGCGTGTTGAGATCGTCATCGAGGGTCGCCTCGATGCCGGCCGGGATAGACGCGGCGGCCTCGACGTCGGCCAGGTCCCGCAGCGTGCCGTACAACCGGTCCAGGGTGCGCACGCTCTGTTCTATCAGGTTATCGGACCACTCCAATGGCTGCCGGTAGTGCGCCGACAGCAGGGCATAGCGCAGGGCCTCCGGGGGGTGCGCACGCACCAGGTCGTGCACCTTCTCGATGTTGCCCACCGACTTGGACATCTTGGCGCCGCCGAAATTGAGCATGCCGTTGTGCAGCCAGAAGCGCGCGAACGGCCGGCCGCCGTGGGCACACTCGCTCTGCGCGATCTCGTTTTCGTGGTGCGGGAACTGCAGGTCGACCCCGCCGGCATGGATGTCGATGGTCTCGCCCAGGTGCGCGGCGGCCATCGCCGAGCACTCGATATGCCAGCCCGGCCGGCCGCGGCCCCACGGCGAGTCCCAGCCGGGGAGGTCGTCGGTCGAGGGTTTCCACAGCACGAAATCGCCCGGATCGCGCTTGTACGGCGCCACCTCGACCCGCGCGCCGGCCAGCATCTCGTCGGTATCGCGCCGCGAAAGCTTGCCGTAGTCGGCGAAGCTGGAAACCGCGAACAGCACATGGCCTTGCGCGGCGTAGGCGTGGCCGGATCCGATCAGCCGCTCGATCATCGCCACGATCTGGGCGATATGGGCGGTCGCTTCGGGCTCGAGATCCGGCGGCGAAGCGCCGAGCGCGGCCATGTCCTCGCGATAGGCGGCGGCGAAGCGGTCGGTGATGGCCGAGATCGGTACGCACTGCTCGCGCGCGGCGGCGTTGATCTTGTCGTCCACGTCGGTGATGTTGCGGGCGTAGCTCACCGTGCCGAAGCGGCGATGCAGCAGTTCGGCCAACACCCCGAACACCACCGGGCCGCGCGCATTGCCAATGTGCACGTAGTTGTAGACCGTGGGGCCGCACAAGTACATCGTGGCGCGGGCCGGGTCGGCAGGCGTAAAGGCTTCGACCCGGCGGGTCAGGCTGTTGAAAAGCTGCAGGCTCATGGGCGGCACGGCGAGGGTTCACGCCATTCTATCGCCGTCCACCGGGCATGACAGGCAAGATTCAGGCCCCGGCGGCCGCACTGCCCCTACAATCCCGGGATCGACCCGACTGCGGATCCCATGTCCCGCATTGCCCTGCTACTGCCGAGTTTGCTGTTGGCCATTGCGAACGGGCCGGCGTGGGCGCAGGACACCACCGTGCTGCAGGTCGAGAACGTTCGTTTCGATTATGCGCAGGTGCTGCGCGTGTCGCCGGTGTACCAGACTCTGACCGCGACCCGCATGGAAGAACAGTGCGACCAGTCGCCGCGTCCGCGCAGCGAGGACGACTCGCGGCTGTCACGGGTCGTCGGTGTGGTCCGCGAGGCACTGAGCCGCGACGGACAGCCGCTCGAGGAGTCCGTCGCCAACTGCCGCTCGGTACCGGTGGAGCGCCAGTTCCGCCGGCCGATCGCCTATGACGTCGATTACGTCTACAAGGGCGGCAAGTACCGCTCGCGCCTGCCGGAGGACCCGGGCAACCGGCTTCGCATCCGCGTGGCGATCACGCCTGCGGTAGCCGGTGCCCGCCCGCCGCTGCCCGACGACCTGGCGGCCCGGCTCGCCGAGCACTTCGCGGGCTCCCCTGCCCCGGACCGGCAGCGAGTCGCGACCGCCCTCGTCGCGACCCGCTGGACCACGGGGCTGGCCGGCGGTCCGGGCACCGGCAAGACGACCACGGTCGCGCGGGTGCTCGCGATGCTCCACCGGCCCGTTCTGCGCGTGGCGCTCGCCGCCCCTACGGGAAAGGCCGCGGCCCGGCTCCAGGAGTCGGTGCGCGAGCAGGCG
>JAHWKC010000117.1 GCA_019348095.1 Pseudomonadota bacterium
TCGCGCTCGAGGTGCCCGTGTCCGAGGTCACCTCGGGCAACGACCCGGTGATCGGAGTCTGGAGCGACACCGAGCGGCCCAGCATCAAGATGCACGCAGCGGATGGCACCACGTCGTACAAGGGCAAGTACGTCCAGGTGTCACGTCTGGGCAACCCGCTGGTCAACGAGGTCGTGATCCCGGTCGGTCTCAAGGACGCCTTCAACGCGCTCGAGCCGAAGAACGACGCCAGCGTCGCGGTGACGTAGCCGAACACGCCAAACGCGTACAGCGACAGCAGCAGGCACAGGATGCGGCCGGCGGCGCTGTCGGGCCAGTAGCTCGAGCCCATGGTGGTCATCAGCATCGCGGTCCACCACAGCGCGTCGCCGTAGTGGTCGAAGCCGGGCGAGCGGCCGGCCTCGTTCTCGAAGGCGTACATGCCCGCGGCGCCGACCACCGTCACCAGCATCGTGAGCACCAGCACGTAGCCCATGCCGCGCCGCCCCATGCTGGCGCCGAGCGCGCGCATGCCGCGGTTGAGCGAGCTGACCACCCGCAGCAGCCGGGCGCTGCGGCTCACCCCGGCCACGCGCGACAGCCGCGACAGCCGCGCCAGGCGCAGCACCCGGAACACCCGCAGGATGCGCAGCGCCGGTGCGAGCAGTGCGATCGCCTTGAGCCAGTTGCGCTGCAGATAGTCGCGCTTGCGCGGCGCGAGCATGAAGCCAAGCGCGAACTCGATCGCGAACACCACCCAGATGACCCAGCCCGCGGCCTCCAGCAGCGGGCTCAACCCCCACAGCATCTCGACCACGAACAGCGCCAGCCAGATGAAGGCCAGCACCAGCATCGGCGTCTCCAGCCACGCCTGCAGGCGGGCCAGCAGCTGGTCGCGTTCGCGCGAGAGCGCCTCCGACTCCGGCGCGTTTGCGGTCATGCCGGCCACGCTCTCGTGGCGTCGCCGGCACCACCGCCGGCGCGGGCCGGGAGCAACCGCGCCGCGCGGCTCGCCTGCAGGCTAGCCCGCCGCACCGCCACGCCGGCGGCGCCACCCGGGCGGACCCGGGTTGCTGTGTTCGCGCGCAAATCTCCTCGCATGGTGCCATGGTCCGCCCCGCCGGCGTGAGCGGATGTCAACGCCGCGCGCAAGCGAGCGCCTGCGATGCGCGGGAGGGCTCGAGCGCAGCCATGGCCTCGCCGGGTATTCCCACGCATCGCCGCCCAGGCCTGCTTCGGGCTAGGCTGTCGCGATGGACCGCCCCGCCCACCTGCCCCTGCCCGCCCGCGAGCCGCTCAGCGACCAGGAGCGCCTCGCCCGCGCGCGCGCTTTTGCCGACGAACTCGCCCGCCGCCGCACGGTGCGCGACTACAGTGCGCAACCGGTGCCGCGCGAGGTGATCGAAGCCTGCCTGCGCGCGGCCGGCACCGCGCCCAGCGGCGCCAACCAGCAGCCGTGGCGCTTTGTCGCGGTCGCCGATGCCGCCATCAAGCGGCGCATCCGCGAAGCGGCCGAGGCCGAGGAACGCGAGTTCTATCGACACCGCGCGCCATCGGAATGGCTGCAGGCGCTCGCGCCGCTCGGCACCGATGCCGACAAGCCGTTCCTGGAGACGGCGCCGTGGCTGATCGCGGTGTTCTACGAGCGGTTTGGCCTGGATGCCGAAGGGCGCAAGCAGAAGCGCTACTACCCGCACGAGTCGGTCGGCATCGCCACCGGGCTGCTGATCGCGGCGCTGCACCGCGCCGGCCTGGCGACGCTGACCCACACGCCAAGTCCGATGGGATTCCTCAATCAGATCGTCGGGCGCCCGCGCAACGAGATGGCCTACCTGCTGCTGGTGGTCGGCCATCCCGCCGGGGACTGCCGGGTGCCAGCGATCGAGCGGCTGCCGCTGGAGGCGTTCGCCTCGTTCATCTGACGGCGATTGGAGCTGCAACAATCCCGGCGGGCAGCCGCAGCGGAGCAAGCTCCGCTCTACGATTTCCGGAGATCCGCAGTGCCGAGCTTGCTCGGCAGCCCGCCTGCCCTTTGTTCATGACATCGAGCATGCGCCACGCGTGAATATCAACGCGACTTGGCGCGCGAGCGATCGATCACCCCGCCGTTACCCGCCCAGCTCTTAGCATGGACACCGCTCGGTGCATGCCGAATCGCGATTCTGGAGCAACCGCATCTGCAGGAACACCTCCCATTGCGAAATGCCGAACGAGGAGAGTCTCATGGCCACGACGAGCCCCGCTTCAACACCAGACAACCTGATGACCGACGCCGTTCTAGGCGCGCTTGCGGGTGTGGCGGCCGTGTGGGCGCTGGATCGCATCGACTGGCTCATGTTCAACCGCGAAGATCCGCAGGTCCGCCACCGCACGCAGCAGGCGAGGCCCTGCGGCGCCGCGCCCGCGCAGGTCGCCGCGAACAAGGCCGCGCATGCGATGGGCAAGCAGCTCGAAGATCCGCAGGACAGCGCGGCCGGCACGGCGGCGCACTACAGCATCGGCGTCGCGCCCGCCGTGATGTACGGAATGCTGCACGACCACGTTCCCCTCATCGGCAAGGGCCGTGGCGCGCTGTTCGGTCTGGGCCTGTTCCTGCTGCAGGACGAAGCAATGAACCGGATGCTCGGACTTTCCGCGCGTGCTTCCGCCTATCCGTGGCAGGCCCACGCTCGCGGCCTGATCGCCCACCTCGTCTACGGTTTCGCGCTGGACGCGTCGCTCAAGGCAATCAAGGGGGGCATGCATTCGACCGCGCACTCGCCACAACATGCGATGCCCGTGTCTACTGACAACCAGGAGCGCGAGGTCGCCCCGCCGGCGCCTGCGGTGCAGCCCCGCGCCGCAGGGACCTCCACCGAAGCGTTCCGCTAGGTCGGATCGACACCCAAGTCACCCGGAGCGACAGGACTGCGAGGTAGAGGAAGCCAAGAAATTGGCGGCGTTGCGGTCGTAGCGCGGCAACGCGGAGGTACTGCTAGCGCGTGGCAACGCGGAGGTACTGTCTGAGAGCCGCGAAACAGCGTTTTTTAATGCGGTTGCGCAGTGCTTGGAAAGGACAGGTCTGCTGGCCGCTCCGCGGCGGCAGGTCGCTCCAACGGGCGCCGGAACGCAGCACCCACAGCACGGCCTTCCCAGTTCCCGATGCCCTCTTGCGCGCAGTCTTTCACTGTGGCTTTGATCGACACGGAGCGCGACAGCAGCCGCGACGACTGCTTCCGTCTGCGCCGTCCTTGGTCAGTGCGAGATACGTCGATGTGCCTCGGGCGAGGCTATCGCACCCTTTGATTTAGCATTCCGATGCCGAGATGGGCCTCAGCCGCGATCGCGCCGTGGCAACGTCCAGTCGGGCCGGATGAAGTGGCGGGTGTAGCCGCTCGGATAACGCTCGAGGTAGTCCTGATGCTCCGGACCACCTCGATTGCCTCCGCGTGCGTGTCGTGGTTGCGGTAGGTCGCGTTCGGTACGTCGCCGCCGCTGTAGCCGACGCGCGTGGACAGCACGCCCTCCTGCTTGCGTATGATGAACCGCAGCGACGCCGAGTTGATGCAGTAGCGCAGCCCGCCACGGTCTTGCGGGCCATCGGGGAACACATGCCCCAGGTGGCTGTCGCCGTGGATCGAACGCACTTCGGTGCGCACCATCCCGTAGCTGGTGTCGCTCAGTTCGCTGACGCTGGCGGGCTCGACCGGCTTTGTGAAGCTCGGCCAGCCGCAGCCCGACTCGAACTTGTCGGACGAGGCGAACAACGGCTCGCCCGACACGATGTCGATGTAGATGCCGGGCTCCTTGCTGTCGAGGTACTCGCCGGTGCCGGGCGCCTCCGTGCCGTTCTGCTGGGTGACGCGGTACTGCTCCGGGGTAAGCTTCGCGACCGCGTCGGAATTCTTGCTGTACGGCTTCATCACCGGCTCCTGAAGTTGCAGGAGTTGATTGCATAAGGACCGCTGGAGCGAATTCAAGGTCCGCAGTAGCCGCCGCATGCTGTAGCACTACAAGTCGACGCTGGCGCCATCGATAAAACTGCTCCACCGAAGATTTGCGCCGCCTACCTGCTTCGCATGGTCGTACGGAAGTAGGTTAGTAAGGCGAATACCACGCCCCCGATCGCGTTGCCAGCAGTGACCCAGAGCACGAAGTGGCCGAGTGTCGCACCGGCCACAGCCCCCTCCAGCCAAGCGAAAAACACCAGCGCGAAGCCGGAGATCGAGTGATGCAAATGTGCAAGCGCGATGACCAGCGTGACCAGCCAAACGAAGAATACCTGGCTGATGGTCTCTCGCCCCGAGGTCACCATCCACGCCACCAAGCCCATTAACCACCCTGCGACGACGGCGCTCAGCAACGTCGCCCACCAGGCATGTCCGAGCAGCTCGTGCGCGAATTCCACGAGTCGTCCGGGCTCCACCACGTCCAGCGACGGGCCGAGCCCGAGCGTCACCAGCGCGAACAGCGCCACGCCCAGAAGATTGGCCAGATAGATCCATCCCCAGAAGCGCGCCAGCTTCGCGACCGAAGCTCTGCCCTTCAGAATCGGTAGGACGGCCAACGTCGTGTACTCCGTGAACAGGTCGGCCCTGCCCATAACCACGATGATGAAGCCCACGGTGTGGGCGTTCGCGACCAAAAACGCTGTCAGCGGGTCTTGCAGCGGTCCGTCCACCAGCGTGAGCACCACACCCATCAGGAGCAGGCTGACTCCGATCCCGAGACCGCCCATCAGGCCTGCGGCGAAGAGACACACCGCCGGGCGCTCAAGCTCCATCTCCGCCTCCCGGATCTCCTCATCCAGAATTTCCCGGGACGACTTCAGCGCCTCTGCCTGCATCTTGTTGTTGGGTGTATTCATAGCTGCTCCGCAAGCATGCCTTGCGGGCATGCTTCGATTCGGGAACCCGAGAGCCTGGGCTTGGAGCTTTCGGCGTGGTAGGTGACCGGTACTGGTGCAGTAAAGTAGCTGGCTCGTTACTGAGCGCAAACCGAAGACATTTGCCCGCTCCGGCTGAACGCCCGAGCGGCGCCGGCCATCCGCTCAACGAATCCGACGGGCGGTGCGGCACAGCAGCTGACCCGCTTGCTCGGCAATGATCATCTGAAAACGCGCCGTCGGAGCTCTGCCGGTCTCCGCTTCAAAGCGCTGCGCCAAGTGAATTCCTTAAAGGCACGCTGCAAGTTGTGCTCCGGAAAGTAAAGTCCTGCTCGACGGCGATGCGCTCGAGCATCCTGAGGATGTCCAGGTAGCCCACGAGCAGGTGAATGCGAAGGGTGGCAATGCGGCGTGCTCCACCCGCCCAAGAGCGTCGGGTTTCAGGCTGGCCAGATGATCGAAAAGACGCGGATAGGGCCGACGCGGCCCGCTCAAGATGCGCATTGCCGCTAGCCGTCCATGGCCGGCCTGCAAGCTGGCGCGCTAACAGGCCGTCAGATTGCGCTAGTACTTTATCTACAGGTGGCGGACTAACGCATCAACGCTTTCAGGGAACGCCTAGATTGCCGGGCGTTTTTCCTGCGGCAAGCGGCGCTGGTCAGAGCGTGAAGTCCAGCCGCACCTTGCCGCGGCCGTCGGCGCCGGGCTTGAACTCCCATTGCTTGACCGCGCGTACCGCGGCGCTCTCGAAGGTGCGCGACGGCTTGGCGTTGACCACCGACACGCTGGCGACCTTGCCGCTGGCGTCGACGGTGAACTCGACCTCGACGAACCCGTTGGTGCCGGCGCGGGCCGCTTCCACCGGATAGACCGGCTCGACGCGCTTGACCGGGGTCAGTTCGGCATGGGCCGGTACGGTGAAGGCCAGGGCCAGGGAGGCGATGGCGGCGAGCAGGACAGGTCGGAACATGCGGAGATTCTCCTGGGGGAAATAGGTGACTCCGGGGTATCGGCCGGCCCAGGCGCTTCTTTAGGCCGCCGCAGCAATGATCGACAGCCCGCCTCCGCGGCGACGGCCACGTGCCACGGCCATCGCTTTTCCAGCACACTGGCGCGCTCCCCGACCATGTGCCGCAGCCATGCCGAACCTGAGTCCGTTCCATCTCGCCATCCCGGTGCACGAGCTTGCCGCCGCCCGCGCGTTCTACGGCGGCGTGCTGGGCTGCCCGGAGGGCCGCAGCGCGGAGCGCTGGGTCGATTTCGACCTGTTCGGCCACCAGCTGGTGTGCCATCGGATCGACGGCATGAGGCCGCCTGCGGTCGCCGGCGACAATCCGATCGACGGCCACGACGTGCCGGTGCCGCACTTCGGCGTGGTGCTGGAGCTGCCGGACTGGCGCGCCCTGGCCGAGCGCCTGCGCGCGGCGCGCGTTACCTTCGTGATCGAGCCGCACGTGCGCTTTGCCGGGCAGCCCGGCGAGCAGGCCACGCTGTTCCTGCTGGACCCCTCCGGCAACGCGCTGGAGTTCAAGGGCTTTGCCGATATCCAGGCGCAGCTGTTCGCGACCTGAGCCTCGCGGGCGGACGCACGGCGTCGACCGGATCACAGGCGAAGTGAGGTGCCTGCGCAGGCATCCCACAGTGGCGACCGGCGCACAGTTCAGCCGCCTTGGCCCCCCGACAATCGCCGGACCGTTGCCTTCGCGCGCAGGCGCGTACGGCAGGAGCTGCGCCCGCCCCTTGTCAGGCCCCCGACCCATGAATCTGCAGGCTCCCGCGACGAACACGGCCGCAAACGCTGGCGCCGTGGCGGACCACTCCCAAAGCGACGGCGATCCGTTGATCGCCGCGTCGCGCTGGAGTCCCGTGGCGATGCTCGCGCTGGTCGCGACGGTGTTTGCGATGGCTGCAGCCGGGCAGTGGTCGGGCGAGCCGCGGCTGCTGGCGATCGCCTCCGGCGCCTGGGCCGCACTGCTGCTCGGTATTCTGCTGGGCCGCAAGGAGTCTGCCGCGTGGCGCGTCGCCGGGCCTGTCGCGCTGGCGCTCGCGGCCGCCACTGGCGGGTATCTGGTCGCAGGCGGGGCACCAATCACGGCCGCGATCCAAGCCGGGGCGATGGTGTTCGGCGTGCTGGCCTGCCTCGGGTTCCTGCGCTGGAAGCGGATAGAACCAGCCGGGCTGCGCGATGCGCAGGCCTTT